>PIVW01000315.1 GCA_003353825.1 Chloroflexota bacterium | reverse complement strand
AGCTTTCGCAGGCAGCAAAGGCATCTCCGCCTCTATTCCTCTCCCCACTCTACGCAAAACTCTTTGGAAAATATCGCTCTCGATCCTGCCTCACAACCCTCCGACAATATAATCTCTTTGCAGGCCGCCAATCACAAGCGCGTACAGCCTATCTTCAACACAAATCAGCAGGTCGCCTGAGCACGCTCTAACTCAAAAAGGACACACCCATATCCAATTCACTGGTCATCTCGTCATCTTTGACCAGGTCGGCGCCTCCCAAGGCGCTTTGATAAACCTGATTGGCTGTTTCCTCTGGGGTCATGCCCATTTTGGGTTTGATGATCTGCAACACCAGAGGCCGTTCGGGCACATTTAATATCTCGCGGATGCCCGGTACGCCGAATTTCGGACCTTGGAACTTCTTGGCGAGCTTCTCTGGAATGTACATGTCGAGCATGCGCATATTGGTAGGGAATGCAAAACAATTGCCAGCTATGGATAGCAGCAGCATCGGTACATTTGTGTTGATATCCCAAGCAGCTGTTGGAAAGCCCATCTGGATCACCGCCCTGCGGGTGCCGGCAGGGGCGGGGACTTCGTAGTACCCCAGTACTTTGCTGGCCAGCCGCTGGCGAAGTTCGGGCGTTTCTTCGGCGACGTCCATCCAACTGGCCGTCGAGCCCTCAAGTGCTAGCCGTTGTACCTGTTCCAGGTGGTCGATGAATTCGCCATCGTCGACCACATCTTCGATGCAATAGGTTCCGACGATATAATCATCATCAGGAACGACACTCTCCCACATATAATTGAACATATTGGGATCATAGAGTTGTTTCGCTATGTGTTTGCTCCGTAGAAAGCATGCTTTCCTTTATGGATAGTTGGTTAAGTAAGAGTGAAAACGAATTTGTGGAGAGATCACGAAATTGCCGATACTTTGCTCTAGCCGAGTAATGCTTGTCGGATCATGGCAGAAGCTTCCATCGCATCGCCAGAGCCGATGACCTGTGAGATCCGTTCCCTTCCGATTTTATCCAGCAGACCATGTAAGCCCTGGATCCATTTGATGCTCTCAGACGCCGCACGCATGCCATCTTCTCGATAGGGGAAGATGTCCAGTGCGTACCAGCCATCGTAATCCATGCGGTCGAGCCAGTAGAGCAGTTCCAACATCTCGACCGTATGAACTGAACCTACCGTCATATCATCATCCCACAGTCGCCAATTGTCGTTGAAGTGCATGTAAAAAAGCTTATCGCCGAAATGCTGTAATAGGGCGGCGGATTCTGCTGCACTCTCGTAGGCCATCAGGGCGTGCCCTACGTCGATCATGGCGCCAACATTCGCTTGATTCACCTTCTCGATGAGCAGTAGGGTTTTGCCGACGGTAGAGATAAAGCAGTGCGTGCGGGGCTCTTTGGGTTTATACTCGAACACGATTTTGATGTCGGGGATATGCTCAGCGCACTCGATGGTGCCTTCGATAAGCCGATCCCAGGCTGCCAGATAGTCTGCCTGAAAAGGATAGTCGTAACCATCCTGACCGAACCAAAGATCGACGACCGCACAATCGAGCTGTTTGGCCCACTCCATCGATCTCTTGACTTCTTGAACGGCGTCCCGGCGTATTTGCGGATCATTGGCGGCGAACGAACCCCAACCCCACTTGCTGGATGCCCAAATATCTGGCGCTACACACGTGACCTCGAGCCCGGCGTCGGCGATCTGGCGACGTACCTGCTCGACGTTGTCATCGTTGACGTGTCACAGCCCCACGACCTCGACACCGCTAAGATCTGGTACGGTGGTTGCGGCTTTGATCAGCTGTTCTGTCGTCAGGCGCTCGCCGTAACCTGAGAGGACATAGCGGTCTGCACAGGCGTTGAAGGTGTTGATATTGGCGGAAAAACGTAACTGCCTGGACATAAGGTTCCTCCTGGAAATATGTTTGCTCGGCCGAGGCCAAACTCACCGGCTAATTCGTTTTCCGATTTAAGAGGGTGAAGCTGTCCTTCTGCCTGTTGATCGCTGATCACATGCCTGAGGATTTCGATAATCTGGTAATTGGGTACATAGCTGACCTTGTCTGAGACCGGCATTTATCACTTCCAGAAGTGCAGGCTGACCTGAATACTTATCTACTTGTGCATACAGGTTAGTACGAAGCATGGGCATTGTCAATCAGTTGGAGCCAATCCATTTTTTGCATTCCCTCCATTGTTAGATAACATGGTAGCATCATGAGCGAGAAACGGGATGAATGACGACAAGCATGCGCTAATGACCATCGGCCAGTTGGCCAGACAGGTGCGGGTTCGTACGTCCACGTTACGCTTTTACGAACAGGAGGGCTTGCTGACGCCAGATGCGCGTTCAGAGAGTGGGTACCGATTGTATCGATCTGAAGCCGTCCAGTGCCTAAGGCTCATCCAACGATCCCAACGCCTTGGCTTCTCCTTGGCCGACATCAAATCTCTGCTGGATGGCTGGGAGAGCGGTGAACTCAGTGACGCCACTGTGATCTCAACCGCCGAGCAGCGCTATCTGGCCCTGGAGAAACGGATTACACAATTGATGGTGCTGCAGCATGAGGTGGCGCTTTTTGTACAAGACATGCATGGCCGCAACGACCAACCTTTTAGGGACGATGACAGTGCCCTCGATAGACTCCTTGGGCGGGTGTGTGGGGATAGCGCTGGCCAATCCTCATCCACCGCCCTTTTCGAGTGGCTGCTGGTACAGACTGGCTGCAATCTCACCACTGAATCAGGCAGACTGATCCTGGAACGATTGCGCAGCCTGCATGTGCACATTTGGCAGGAAGGAGAAGCGTATCACATCCTGGTCGTGAGCGAAGATCCCGCTGTGGCCAGGGCGATGCAGTCGCTGACCCAACTGGAAGCTGATTGCCAGGCCCACGCCGCCTTCCAGTCCGAGTTCGTCTACGGAGACGAAGGCTACTTACTGGTCGTCAGTGGCGAAAATGCTTTCATATTCGCCCGACTTTTCCTTGCTCTTGAGGAAGAATCCGTTCATAACCAGGCGCGATCGCACGGTCAGCTAACCGGACCTTACGAATAGTGTTGCGTCACCATCATCGACTATTTCTATGATAGTGTTGGAATTGAGGATACGGTGGGTGGGACTATTGCTGTAGCATGAGTTCCATGCTATCATGCTATCATGATCGGTTCGTTTGAGAATACTGGCACTGAAAACATTTTCAACGGCAAAAACACTCAGGCCGCGCGAAGAATATGTCGGCAAAGCGTATGGCGCATCGCTGCTCGCAAACTGGATCAACTCGATTCCGTCATGGCATTAGCAGAGCTTCGTATACCTCCAGATAATCGAATGGAAACGTTATCAGGTGATCGCCAAGGTCAGCACAGTATTCGTATCAACGACCAATATCGAATATGTTTCGTTTGGACTGAATCTGGCCCGAACGAGGTAGAGATTGTCGATTATCACTGATTATGAGGTGAATATAGCTATGATTCGAATCCCAACAAACCGTACTCCGACCCACCCCGGCGAGATGTTGCTAGAAGAATATTTGAAACCGATGGGTCTAACGCAACGAGACTTGGCTGGATCAATCGATGTGCCATATCAGCGTGTTAATGAAATTGTGAATGGTCGGCGAGGCGTGACGCCCAGTACCGCATTGCGATTGGCGAGATATTTCGGTACATCACCTGATTTTTGGTTGAATTTGCAGGTGCGTTGGGATCTGTATTTCGCGCAGCAGGCAGAGACTGAGCAGTTGCAGCAAATTCGACCCTATGCTGGGGCTGTTTGAATAAGTACTTTCGTGATAAAGCTCTGGAGGGTGAACTCTACTCTTATGGACGAGAACGTTCATGGTGCGATCACACAGGGCTTGGGGCGTCATGGTGTTGACGTGCTTTGTGTCCAAGATGACAGATATGCAGGGAAATCAGAATGTTCTCGATTTCCCCCTTGACATTCAACCCCACTTGAAGGTGTATACTCGGAAGCGAACGGCACTTTCAACCTACAGAGAGCGAGCTATTATGACTGATACTCAACCTGAACTCCGCTTCCGAATCTTCGGCATGGATTGCGGCGGCTGAGCGAGCACCATCGAGACGGGCGTGTCCCGTCTAGACGGCGTTAGCGTCTGCAAAACCAATTTCACTACCGAAACCCTCAAGGTGCGCGGCGATGTACCTATCGCGGCCGTTGTTGCGCGGGTGCAGGTGCTGGGCTACGGTGTCCAGGTCATCGCAGACGGTGGGGCGCAGGATCCGCTCGAGCAACCGGTACAAGGGTCGAGTAATTTCTTCCAGTACATGTGGGGCCGCACCGACACGCGCCTGGCTCTATTAGCGGCGCTCTTGCTACTGCCTGGCTTGATTTTCGACGAACTCCTGCCAGGGCTGGGTGTGGAAAACATCGCCATCGATCTCGCCTCTATCGTGGCCATGCTCATCGCCGGCTACCCCGTGATCCGCAGCGCCTGGCGTTCTGTGCGCATCAATCACGAAATCAACATCAATGTGCTCATGACCATCGCTGCAGTAGGCGCCGTAATCATTGGCGCTTACACCGAAGCTGCCGTCGTGATGGTACTGTTCGTGATCGGCGAGGCGATGGAGGGTTACACCGCTGAACGTGCTCGCGGCTCCATCCGTAGCCTGATGGATGTGGCCCCGCGCCAGGCAACACGTTTGTCTGCGCATGAAGATCGTGACGAGGAAGTAACTGTCGATATCAGCGATCTGCGTGTTGGCGATCGTATCCTGGTCAAGCCGGGTGAGCGCATCCCCATGGATGGCAACATTCTGGCGGGCGCCTCCTCTGTCAACCAGGCCCCTATCACCGGTGAAAGCCGCCTGCTTGAGAAAGTACCGGGGGCTGAGGTCTTTGCAAGTAGTATTAACGGCGAAGGATCGTTGGAGATTGAGGTCACGCATCTGGCTGAAGATAATACCATCAGCCGCATGATCCGTATGGTAGAAGAGGCCCAGGAAAAGCGCGCCCCCACGCAACGCTTCATCGACCGCTTTGCTCGCTACTACACGCCGGCCGTGGTCATTGTTGCCCTGCTGGTAGCCCTGGTTCCCACCTTGATTTTCGGCCAGACTTTGTTCGACGCCGCCGATCCCACTCAGGGCTGGCTCTACCGCTCGTTGGCCCTTCTTGTTGTCGCCTGCCCCTGCGCACTGATCATCAGCACGCCGGTAACGCTGGTCAGCGCCATTAGCAACGGCGCTCGAAATGGTGTGCTCTTCAAAGGCGGGGCCTTTGTCGAGAGCCTGAGCCAGATCAAGGTTTTTGCTTTCGACAAAACCGGCACCCTCACCAAAGGTCAGCCCTCGGTCGTTGCCTTCCACTCGGTGGACTGCACCGACTCGGCGCTCAGCAACTGTGTGGATTGCGAGGATGTACTAGCGCTCGCTGCCGCGGTCGAACGTCGAACAGGCCACCCCCTGGCCCAGGCAGTCGTCAATGCATCCCAACTCCGTGGTCTTGATAGCCGTTATCCTGCCGCCGATGGGGTCACCGCCCTCACTGGACGTGGCGTCACCGGCCAGATCAATGGCCGGCAAGTGACGATCGGCAGCCACGGTTATTTTGACCAAACCATCCCCCATTCCCCCGAACACTGTGATGTTGTCAGCCAGGTAGACGCTCAAGGTTACACCACTATGCTGGTCAGTAGCGGTGATGAGTATCAGGGCTATATCGCCTTGGCCGACACTGTGCGACCCAGCAGTCAGGCCGCCTTGGCAGAATTGAAGGATATGGGTTTCGATAACCTGGTTATGCTCACGGGCGATAACTCCGCCACCGCCGAAGCTGTGGCCGCTGAGGTAGGCGTAAACGAAGTTCGGGCCAACTGTCTGCCCGAAGACAAGGTTGAAGCCATGGCCGACTTGCGAGATCAATTTGGTGAGACAGCTATGGTTGGCGATGGCATCAATGATGCGCCGGCGCTGGCTGCTGCCGATGTGGGCATTGCTATCGGCAACACCGCCCAGGCCATGGAAACGGCCGACATCACTCTCATGGCCGACAGCCTGCTGCCCCTGCCCTTTGCCGTCAAGCTGAGTCGCAGTGCCATGCGTACGGTCCATGTCAATGTGGCACTGAGCCTGATCATTAAATTTATCGTCTTCGCCCTGGTGCTTGCCGGCACCGGCACTATGTGGATGGCCGTCCTGGCCGACGTGGGCATGTCTGTGCTGGTGACACTAAACGGCATGCGCATGCTGCGCTCGCCAAAGATGACGCACTAAATCATCAACAGATTACGCAGATTTCGTTCTGGAGTTTGCCAGCCGTTCGACTTCGAGTGACGCTGCTTCAAAATCTAGTAACAGCCCTCTGTCATGGTTAGAGGCTTTGAGATAGTTGATGACCTGTGACTTTTCTTTACCGGCAATCTTTGATAGCGCCTTTAACTCGACAATGATGTCGTCATAACAGACAAAATCCGCTCGATAGATCTTTTTTAAACGACGGCCTTTGTAATGGATTGGCAATTCTACTTCATGTATATACGGAATGCTCTGGATTTCAAACTAAATCGATAATGCTTCGTGATAGACAGCTTCTAGAAACCCCGGTCCCAACTCCCGGTGAACGACCATAGCCGCTCCGATAATAAGATAGGTCTGTGGGTCTCGTTTACTTAGCATTGTGATTCCTCCAATCTGCGTAATCTTTGATTGAAATTACTTGTGTAGGATGGGGAAAGCTTGCAGATAGCCCGGTCAGGTAGCACCGCAGTTGAACTGGGAGTATGACGAAACTTGACGGAAACGGGTTCATGAGCAAACCTTTCTGAAAATCGCCACATCATCAGAGAGGTCATCATGAACC
>PIVW01000314.1 GCA_003353825.1 Chloroflexota bacterium | reverse complement strand
CATAAGCGCCTTAACGCCTAGATTACCATATCACCCACGCGACCAACCGACCACACGACCACACGACCACACGACCACACGACCACACGACCAACCGACCAACCGACCAACCGACCAACCGACCACGCGACCAACCGACCAACCGACCAACCGACTAAAAATGGCGTCCCAGACGCAGACAGACGATATGCAACCAGACATCGGCATGCGCATCAAGACGATTCGTCAAGAACGTGGCTTGACGCTGACCGATGTCGCAGAAAGGTCGAACCTGTCGGCAAGCCATTTGTCACAGATCGAGCGAGACAAAGTCACGCCCTCGCTGATGACGCTTGCCAGCATCTCGAAATCATTGGATGTGAATATCCGGGATTTGTTTGAAAGCGATGGGGATCAGGTACATATTTCGAGACTCAACAACGGGCACGTAGCCGTCGAGCCGCGCACCACATTGACCAGCAATGGGAGCCAACAGACGCTTGAAGTCGAAAGATTGGTGTTACAGCCGGGCGCCCTACCCCTGGAATTCGATTCATACGCTGGTGAAGGGCTTGGATTCGTTTTATCGGGCAGCATGGAAGTCCGTGCCGATCAGGAGGTTTTTGTGCTCGAACAAGGTGACAGTATTCATTATGACGCCGGCGACCGTTACTGTCTACGATGCCTGAGTGAAGAGCCTTGCACGGTGATTTGGTGCAATTCACCGCCACGCAAGCGCGAACCGTCAACATGCCAATCGGGCGCAAATGACGATGTCAGTGCTCTGAGCAATCCTTTGGGCAATCGCGCCAGCCTGTGAGGCGCTGACGTCAATCAGGCGCCTATTTTGTTGGAATCGTTTCAACCCCTTTCCACGCTCATCTTAACATTGTAACATACCACGTAAGCGCACAGCCTGAGTGAAATTGAACTGAGGAGTCAGCGAGCAATGGTGATCGGCCTTGGCTTTATCGTTTGATTGACCCCGGCAGTGTACAAGCCGTGTCGCTACAACGCCAAAAAGGAGGTGATCTATCGAATATCGGAAAAACCCTTGTCACCCGTTCCAAACCCTATCCACCCCAGGAGGAAAAAGATGATTCTCTCAAAAAAACGAACGCTTGCTCTAACTTTACTTCTTGTCACGATGCTACTGGTGGCAGCGTGTGCTTCTACCACTGCACCGGCTCCGGCGCCTGAAGAGGCTCCGGCAGCGGAAGAGCCCGCTGAGGCTCCAGCCGCCGAGGAACCGGCCGCCGAGGCTGAATCGACTGCCCTGCGCGTAACCTTCTCGTGGCCGACCTTCATCGATCCGGCCGTGGGCAACGACTTTTCCAGCTCGGCATCGTTGATCAATCTCTACGACACCCTGATCTTCCCCAATGCTGAAGGCGGGGTCGATCCCTGGCTGGCAGAATCGTGGGAAGTCTCTGAAGATGGCACGACTTATACATTTAAGCTGCGCGAGGGTGTGACCTTCCACGACGGCAGCGAACTGACTGCCAGCGATGTTGTGTACAGCTTCGACCGTCAAACGGGTATTGGCGAAGGTTTTGCTTACATGCTGGCCGACGCTGACAGCGCCACAGCCGTCGACGATTACACGGTGGAATTCAAACTGGCTCAGCCCACCGGTCTGTTCCTACCCAGCCTGCTACGCCTGTACGTTGTAAACGAAGATCTGGTGCGAGCGAACACGGCTGCCGAGGGCCCGTATGGAGAGAACGGCGACTATGGCAAAGACTGGTTGCTGGTGAATGACGCTGGTTCAGGCCCATACAAGGTCAAAGAATTCCCCTTGGAAGAGTTCTTGCTTATGGAGAAGAACGAAGACTGGTGGGGCGAATTCGCAGCCAACGCACCCGACGAGATCCGCTTTATCGGTACGACCGAGGGTGTGACCATTCGCACACTCATGGCCAACCAAGAACTCGAAATCAGCGACCAGTGGCAGACGGTGCAGGCACTGAAGGCGCTGGAACAGATCGAGGGCGTGGACATCGCGGCCATCCCCACCATGACCGAGTTCTACTATATGGTCAATACGAAGATCGCGCCCACCGACGATGTTCACTGCCGCCGTGCAATGGCCTACGCCTTTGATTACGAAACGGCTGTCTCGTTGGAATGGGAAGGAACCGAGCAATCACAAGGGCCGGTCCCTGCCAGTCTGGGCGGGCACAATCCAGATGTCTTCGTGTTCTCGAGAGATATCGATAAGGCCATGGAAGAACTGGCTCAGTGTGCTTATGCCGATGATCTAGCGAACAATCCGGTGGAGATCCATTGGGTCTCTGAGGTACCGGATGAAGAGAAATTCGCCCTGCTGTTCCAGTCCAACATGGCTGAGATCGGTATGGATGTCAAAGTCGTTTCTGTACCTTGGCTTAGCACCGTTGACAATACCAGCGCCCAAGAGACCAGCCCTCATATCGTCACCATCTATGTCTCGGCAGACCTGCCGGAAGCCGGAACCATGTTGTTCCAACGCTACCACTCGAGTACGGCCAACCAATGGCTGCAAAATGAGTGGTTGCTGGATGAAGATTTTGATGCCCGGATCGAGGACGCCCTGGTAACCGCCGATCAGGAGGAACGCTTCGCCAAGTATCGTGACTTACAGGACTACATCGCTGAGCTCGCTCCCTCACTCTTCCTCTACGACCAGGTCGAAAAACATAGTTACCAGGATTACGTAGATTGGCCGGCGACGCGAGGTGAGATGAGCCCAGTCATGGGCTACTACTTCTTCGGACCGCAAATCCAAGTGAATCCCTAATAGCGTGTTCGAAATCACCTGAACTCACGGAGTGGGAGCCTCGGCCAGGATCACTTGCGAGGCTCCCACCCTTTTACCGTTTCAACACCTCCTTAGCAACCGGCCAAGTGACATGCAGACACTCACTTTCCTCGTTCGCCGCAGCTTTCACGCCATCTTTGTATTGCTGGGCCTGTCCATAGTCATTTTTGTAATCGCGCGAATCATGCCTGGGGATCCGGCCAGGGTGGCGGTCGGCGCCCGCGCCCCCGAATGGGTGGTCGAGAACTTGCGCGAGCAAATGCATCTTAACGACTCCTTACCGGTACAGTATTTTTACTGGCTTAGGGACGCCCTTCAGGGCGACTTCGGTATCTCCTTGGTCACACGACGCAGTGTGGCTCAAGACATCGCCGAGTTTTTCCCGGCCTCTTTAGAACTAGCTCTTTTTGCCTTGATGATAAGCGCTACTTTGGGGATTACCCTGGGCACGCTGTCGGCAAGGCACAAAGATAAATTAATCGACAATGTGGTGCGCGTGATCTCGTACTTAGGTGTTGTCACACCCTCCTTTGTCTTCGCTATCCTGTTCCTGCTGTTGTTTGGCTACTTGCTTGGATGGTTTCCAACCATTGGCCGGCTCAGCGAAGGCGTGCAACGGCCGCCGACAGTGACTGGGTTTATGACTGTTGACAGCTTGTTGGCAGGCGATCTCACAGCGTTTTTTGACTCCATCCACCATCTTGTTCTCCCAGCATTGGCTTTGGCGATGGGCTCCATGGCGCAGGAAGCACGTATCACCCGGGCCAGCATGTCAGAGAATCTGTCCAAAGACTATATCGCTTCCAGTCGCGCTTTTGGCGTACCAGAGGGCAAAGTTATGGGGCGATTTCTGCTCAAGCCCTCTCTGATCGCGACTATCTCGATCATGGGGCTCGATTTTGCTGGCGGTTTAGCCAATGCTTTTTTAGTCGAGCTGATTTTTGTTTGGCCTGGACTATCACGCTACGGTATGAACGCTATCTTGCGTAAGGACCTGAATGCTATTTCTGCGGTCATCCTTGTACTTGGCATAGTGTTTATCGCCGTCAACATTCTGGTGGATCTATTTGTCGGAAAGCTCGATCCCCGCATTGGCCTACGTTCGGCAAAGAGTGACTGATTATGGCTCAGCAAGTAGCTAAATGGGATGCATCAAGCATTACCCCTGAAGACCTCAAACGAATGCGGAGGCAGACCCGGCGCGAGAACATCGGGCGCTCCTGGTACAAATTTTCTAGAAACCCTCTTTCGGTCGTCGGCGCTGTCACCATATTTCTTGTATTTTTCGTGGCGATATTTGCGCCCTTTATCGCCCCTTACCCCGACCACGCCACCAAGCCCTTTACAGATTTTGCCAACGCCAGCCAACCTCCCAGCTGGGAAAACTGGTTCGGCACCGACGAGGTCGATCGTGAGATCCTCAGTCGTACGATTTACGGTTTCCGCTTTTCACTGACCATGGGCTTTATCGTGCTGATTTTGGTGGTACCGATCGGCGTCCTGCTGGGGTTGATCGCCGGCTATCGGCAGGGTACGCGGGTTGACACCGCAATTATGCGCGTCACCGATATCTTTTTGGCGGTGCCCCCTCTGATCCTGGCACTGGCTATTGCTTCTGTGCTAGAGCCTAATCTGATCAACTCTATGATCGCAGTCTCACTGATGTGGTGGCCCTGGTATACACGATTGGTCTATGGGCAGGCGACGGCCTTACGCAATGAGTTCTTCGTTAGCTCGGCGGAAGTGACTGGCGCCAGTACCTCACACATCCTCTTTCGGGAGATCTTGCCCAATTCCCTTTCGCCCATATTCACCAAGATCAGCCTCGATATGGGTTGGGTAATTATCATCGGCGCCTCGTTGAGTTTTGTTGGTCTTGGTGTACAGCCGCCGAAACCCGGTCTGGGCACCATGGTCGCCAGCGGCGCCAAATACCTACCCGATCAATGGTGGATATCACTGTTCCCGGCATTGGCGATTGTCGTCTTAGTCCTCGGGTTCAATCTCTTAGGCGATGGCCTGCGCGATGTGTTCGCGGCGGAGGAAAACTAACATGGCAGAACAGCCTCTGCTCGAAATCAATGATCTGCAAGTCGAATTCAAAGTCTATGGTGGGGTGCTAAGAGTATTGGACGGGATCAACTTCATGGTGAGAGCCGGCGAGAAGGTAGGGCTCGTTGGAGAGACCGGGTGTGGCAAAACCACGACCATGAAGGCTGTGCTGCGCATTCTGCCCATGCCTCCTGCCCGCATTACCGGGGGCCAGGTTTTTTTTCGCGGCAAAGATATGCTAAAGTACAAAGACAAAGAGATGCGCGAGATCAGGGGGCGTGGTATCTCGATGATCTTCCAGGATCCCACCGCAGCGCTCAATCCCGTCTTTACGGTGTGGGATCAACTAGAACCGGTCATTAGGCACGCTTCCCCTGAAAATCGAAAATTATCGAAGAAAGAGATCAGGGCAAAAGCGATCTTGCCGTTGCAGGAAGTCTCCCTGGCCGATCCGGAACGAATATTGGATACCTATCCGGTGCAGTTGAGCGGTGGCATGCGCCAGCGTATCTGTATCGGCATGGCCTTGGCTACCGATCCGGAACTGCTCATCGCCGATGAACCGGGCACCTCACTTGATGTTACGATTCAGGACCAGGTACTGCGGTTACTACAGCGTCTGGTCGAGAAAAAGGGGAGTTCGGTGATCCTTATCTCCCACACATTGGGCATCGTCCGCCAGATGTGCGATCGGGTCTATGTGATGTATGCCGGCAATATGGTGGAAGAAGCAACGACAAAAAGACTCTTTGCCAGTCCCATGCATCCGTACACACAAGGTCTTATGGATGCCGTGCCCAAACTCAGCGGTGGCGGCATCGCCCAGGGTATCCCCGGACGTATCCCCAGCTACCTCGATCCGCCCTCGGGCTGCCGGTTTCACCCCCGCTGCCCCAAGGTGATGGATATCTGCAGCCAGCGCAAACCCTCATTCTTTCAGGTAGACGAGCAACATAACGTCGCCTGTTTCCTGTATGCTCCCGGCGTCGATGCAGAGCGGAAAGAGGTGGCTTCACATGAGTAATGGCACAGAAACTCGCAGCGATATCCTCACTGTCAGAGACCTAAAAAAACATTTCGTCGTCGGCCAGACAGGTATTATCAACAGGGTGCCGATCACAGTCAAGGCCATCGATGGCGTCAATTTTACCATCAAAGAGGGTGAAACACTGGGGTTGGTGGGCGAATCGGGTTCTGGCAAAAGCACGGTTGCTTATATTACCGTGGGCATGTACCAGCCAACCTCCGGCAATATCTATCTGCGTGATGAAGATCTCACTGCCGATGGCGACAAGCGCTCCCTACGCCATAAAAAGGAGATCCAGATCGTCTTTCAGGACCCTGGTTCATCCTTGAACCCGAGACAGACTATCAAATCTATTCTCGAACTCCCACTTAAAATCCACCAACCTGACAAAGACCGGACTTTGGAGGTGCTACGGCTGTTGCACGAAGTTGACCTTCCCCCGGAATACATGCACAAATACCCTCGCCAGCTCAGTGGTGGAGAAAAACAGATCGTTGCCATCGCTCGCGCCCTGGCCTCCGATCCAACATTGATTGTACTGGATGAACCCACTTCTGCCTTGGATGTTTCAGTGCAGGGCAAAGTCATCAACCTGCTGATTAGATTGCAGGAGGAACTGAATCTCTCCTTTCTTTTTATCACCCACGATCTCAGCCTGATGCGAAATGTCGCCTCGCGTGTGGCCATCATGTACCTGGGCAAGATATGCGAACTGGCCGCTGCCACCGAATTTTTCCAGAACCCCCAGCATCCTTACACCCAGATGCTGCTCTCATCGATTCCTGTGTTATCCGAGGAGGAAGAGCAGTTAAAACCCTCCAAAATCCAGTCTATCGGAGAGATACCCAGCCCGGTCAATGTGCCGCCCGGCTGTAGCTTCCACCAGCGCTGCCCCTATGTTATGGATATCTGTAAAGTAGTGGATCCGGTCATGGTAGAACCTGAGCCCGTGCACGCCGTGCGCTGCCATCTCTTCGAGCAGCCGGCA
>PIVW01000894.1 GCA_003353825.1 Chloroflexota bacterium | reverse complement strand
TGGCCGTAAACGCACCTTGTCTATTTGCTTCCTCTAATGCGGCCGATGTATCGACAGTCTCACCTGATTGCGTGATGGCTAACACCAGGGTACGATCATCTAAAATAGGTTTGCGGTAGCGATATTCTGAGCCATAGTCTACCTCAACCGAAAGACCGGCGAGATTCTCCAGAAGGTATTTCCCCACCAATCCTGCGTAATAGGAGGTTCCACAGGCGACGATCGTCACCCGGTGCAGTGCTCTGACTGCCTCCGTGGATAGGTTCAATTCTGCCAGTGTCACCTTACCGCTGACGAAATCAATACGCCCCCTCAGTGTATCGGCAACGACATTGGGTTGCTCGAGTATCTCTTTTTGCATGAAATGCCTAAACCTTCCCTTGACCGCTGCAATCGGATCCCAAGCGATATGATGCAACTCTTTCTCTTTCACGGGTGTACCGTCCAGCCTGCTATATTCTGCCCCTTCCTCTGTGACGATGGCCATTTCTCGATTGTCTAGAAATGCCATAGTTCGGGTGTATTCCAAGATGGCGGGGATATCAGAGGCAATGAACATCTCGCTCTGCCCCTCGCCAACTACGACTGCACCGGCATTTCCTAAACGGGCGGCTATCAGTTTTCCTGGTTCGAAGCTGCTCAATACGACGATTGCTGAAGGGCCACGAAGCTGCCTCAACGCTCTCCTGATTGCCTCGTCCAGGTTCACACCATTATGATATTCACGGCCGATAAGTTGTACGATAACCTCAGTATCCGTATCCGATTGAAAGGCAAAACCCGCAGCGATTAGTTCATTCCGGAGTGGCAGAAAGTTTTCGACAATTCCGTTCTGCACGACAACAATGTTGCCGCTCTCATCTTGATGGGGATGGGCGTTATAGGCTGTGGGAGGGCCATGTGTGGCCCAGCGCGTGTGGCCAACGCCTATATGTGCGCCGTTATTGATAGGTGTTTCGTGCAGCTTCTGCCGCAGGTTATCTAGTTTGCCCGCATCTCGCCGTAAAGCAAGTTTGCCATCTGACTCGATCACGGCTAAGCCGGCCGAATCATAGCCGCGATACGTTAAGTGCTGCAGTCCATCAAGGATAATGGGCGTGGCAGCACGCGCTCCTACGTATCCTACGATTCCACACATAGGTATGCCTCCTGGTTCTATTCATGATGTGATACGATTGTCAAAATATGCCACCACCTGTCCTGTGGTCACACCGGTCGCCCAGCACTTTCAGGTCGGATTTCTTTCCGTTTTTGGTGGAGTCTTGACGTTCGGGTGTGGCAAACCGAGGAGGCATCCGCCGACAAATCGCTTTTCCCCACTGGCAAGTCCAGGGGTTAGCCCACACAGAGTGTGAGAACCTCCACCTCGTCTACTGTTCCGCTACACATACATAGCCTTACAGTGCTGGCGCTTCGTCAAGTCCTAAAGGAACTGAATTATGTTTTCTTAAGTAGCATCTCCCATAAAGTGTAAAGTGGATGATTGCAGGACCCTTCATATACTGGTTGAGATTATACGTTCTCTTGCCGATAGATGCAAAAGAGGTTGTATGCGGGTGCATAAAAGACTTGGGGATGTATCTTCTCAATAACTTGGGGGAACTAACCCGTCCACGAAGGTGGACGTTCGGCGTAGGTTCGTAGAACCCCGCCCCCAGAGCCCGAATTCATTCGGCGAGTGCCCCGGAATATTG
>PIVW01000893.1 GCA_003353825.1 Chloroflexota bacterium | reverse complement strand
TCCGTAACAAGCGCGCCAGCTCCGATAACCGCATTCTTGCCGATCACCGCCCCATTGAGCACAATTGCCCCCGAGCCGATCAGTGTGTTGTCGCCCACAATGCAGCCATGCAGCATCGCCCGGTGGCCGACGGAAACATTCTTGCCGAGGGTGAGCGGAAATCCAGGGTCAGTATGCAGGGCGCAGCAATCTTGAACGTTCGTGCCTTCTCCGAGGGTGATCAACTCATTGTCGCCCCTGAGTACGGAGCCGAACCAGACGCTCGCCCCTTTTTCCAGTTTAACTTTGCCGATGACATCGGCGCTGGGTGCGATCCAGCAATCTCCATCTTCAGCTAGTTCCGGGGCATGCCCATCGAGTATGTATTGTGTCATATTTGTCTTTCTTTTACCGGCAGCGTTTAGCCATCTTGATCTTACGTTCCGCCAATGCAATACACGGACTGCTGGCTTATTGCCGCAATAATTTTCAGTTCCCAAAGGCACGGGCGATAAACGGGCGATAAACAGGTGACAATATGGACCGGCGCGAAGATTTCACCCCTTTATACGCTCAGCAATACAATACCCAAAAGGTTATCTCCCCGCAGAAGCATTCAATAGGCATTCTGATACTGCTTATGCTGGCCGGGTTCGTCCTGCTCACGGGCAGCATTATTGCCTACTATTTCCTGCCCAACCAGGACCTGTTGTTGGGAGAACGTAAGAGTGCGGGCTCCATGAACAAACTCATCCATGTGGAGTATGGCGGGGATGAATACCTTATCCCGGAGCCGTTCGTTCGTAAGGTGAAACGCGGCGTACTAGGTGGGATCAAGCGGATAGACATCAGACTACCCTGGCCGTACTGGTCCGGAGACCGTAGGCTGATTTATGCAGATTCACTGAGCGAGCTTACCGGCTCCCTGTTCATCAGTTTTGAGCCGCGCAAAGATAACCTCACGCCCGAACAGCGCTTTTCGCGTATATATTTTCGTTATTTCGACGGGCCGCCCGTCGCCACGCCCATAGGCGCCAACCGCTACGTATTTGCATCGGATTCTCCGTATCCCCAAGCCGAGCTTTATCATGGCGCACTGCTGGGCCGGCAGGTGCTTATCCGTTGCGAGGCGACCGGCGAACGCCAGGGGCCTTCACTGTGTGAAAGTGAGATACCTCTGAACAGCAAAGTGCTTGCGCGCTACCGTTTTCACCGCTCACACATGAAGGAGTGGCGGGAACTGGACAAAACGGCCCATGAACTGATTAATACGTTCCGTCAGCCTGGAACAGCGGGTTAGAGCCGCATATTGGCTACCGGCGGTATGAGCAACAGTTATGCAGACCGGTGAGATTTTGTTGGTTCTATGATAGTCCCCCGTTAGGAAGCCCTGAAATTTCCGGTTTGGATTTGTGTTTGGGCGAAGCATTTAAATAGACAAAGAAGCATGGTTTTGAGCCATGCGAGTATCCTCACAAAATTGTATCCGATGGCGGCCACTTTGGTATTACCCACCACGTGAACATCCTGGAGATGAACGGCGAAAGTTACCGCCTCAAACAAAGCCGGCAAGCTATAAAAATCAATCTCGCCTCATAATTAGCGCCGTGCCAGGTTCAACCTCCCCTAACGCTTGCCTGAGATTATGAATGAATTATAATCTGGGCAGCATTTTGTTCGCTAGGGGGGTGCCATGAGCAAAGCTGACGATAATC
>PIVW01000892.1 GCA_003353825.1 Chloroflexota bacterium | reverse complement strand
GGTGACACATCGGTGCCCAGATCGACGATCTTGAAGCCGGCGCCTTCCATCATCATGGCTACCAGGTTTTTGCCAATGTCGTGTAGATCCCCGGCCACGGTTCCGACCACGACTGTACCGATCTGTTCGATACCTTCTTCGGCCAACAGGGGTTTGAGCAATTCCATACTGCTGTTCATGGCACGGGCGGCGATCAGCATTTCGGGCACGAACTTCTCGCCGATCTCAAAGAGGCGGTCCACTTCAGTCATGGCGGGGATGCAGGCTTCGTTGAGGATTTTTCGGCTGAGGCGCCGGCGTCAAGTTCGGCCTGGGTATCGGCCTTGGCGGTGGGGGCGTCGCCACGGAGGACGGACTCGTAGATGGTTTCGATACTCATGAGTTGGGCTCCTTGGAAATGGTTAAATCGCGGGTTGGTTAGAAGTGAATGGGTAGGGTGGTAGATTGGTTATTGGGTACTAGAGACTGGTGGAATGGAGATTAGGGATTGCTTCTGACCTTGGGCAGTGTTCGCATTCAACGAACACATCTTAATCTCAAATCTCATATGAAGAATCTTGATTACAGGCAAATGCACTCAGGTCAACGAAATCGTTCACCAATCAAGAATGGCGCCGTCGTGAGCTCTGACTGTGTTGGGACGAATGACCTCCTGTTGGAACGGGTGTTTTCTTGCAGCCTCTTCGTCAACCTCGATACCCAGGCCGGGCCCGTCGCATATCAGCCAATAACCCGCTTCGGTTTGAAGCGACGATTGTACGACATCCCAACGCCAGGGCACGTCGGTCAACATATCCTCCTGGATGAGGAAATTCGGTGTACTCAGAGCGAAATGCAGGGCAGCGGCATTGGCAACCGGGCCCAGAGGATTGTGCGGGGCCACACCCATGTAATAGGTTTCGGCCATTGCTGCTATTTTCTTCGCTTCCCATAGTCCCCCGCAATGGCATAGATCAGGTTGGATGACATGACAGGCCTGTTTTTCGAATATCTCTCGAAATCCAAAGCGTGTCAGCAATCTTTCCCCGGTGGCAATAGGCACTGGGCTGGCTTTCCGCACCTCGGCCA
This sequence comes from Chloroflexota bacterium, assembly GCA_003353825.1. Next base: position 631 of record PIVW01000892.1, on the reverse strand, counting down.
TAGCATCGACATTCTCAGGCGGAACAGGCTCTTCGATAAAATAGGGACGGTAGGGAGCGAGTACACGACAGAATTCAACGGCATTGGCTGGAAAATGGCGGCCATGACAATCCACCATGATATCCATATCGTCGCCCACAGCTTCGCGTAATGCCCGCATCGTGCGTTCGGCATAAGCGTAAGCGGCGATGGAATTCAGACTTTCGGTGGGGGGCGTGATCAGGACTTTGATGGCATTGTATCCCCGTTCACGCACCGCCAATGCCCGATCTACAAAAATCTGAGGATCGTCACTATATTGCGACTCGTAGACAGCTTTCATGTCACCGCCTCCGAGATGGGTATACATGCGTACTTTATCGCGCACGGCGCCGCCCAGCAGTTTGTAAACTGGTTGATCCAACACCTTTCCACGGATATCCCATAGCGCCTGATCGATGCCTGAGATGGCAGACATACCGATTCACACCCATGCGCCAGAAAGATTGCCGATACAGCTTCTGATAAAGGTACTAGCAATTGTTCCCAGACTGCGCTGGGAAAATGAGGCCCCGTTGGGGCAGTTGACATGAAGCATGTGTGCTACTAAACTATCTTGTAAGCGAAACAGCGACTTGTTATGCAGATACCT
>PIVW01000891.1 GCA_003353825.1 Chloroflexota bacterium | reverse complement strand
CACCCATGTAATTGGGGAGCTCGTTGCGCTGGTGGACAAGAGAATAGATGAGCGGTCAAAGTAGTATTATCTCATATCAACCGTCATTGGTATCATCGTTGAATAGGGCAAGATAGGCATGATATGCAAATATTCTGTACCGTTGTTTGCCTGTTTGCTCTCGCAGAATGTCGAGTTCCACCAGGCGCGCCACCAACTGGTTCGCCGCTTGGTAGGTGGTGCCGGTCCATTCCTTCACCCAGTCGACGATGAGTATTGGTTGCACAAACAGCCTTTCCAGCACCTTGTGTGCATTGGCTGCGGCGCGTCCTGAGTGTTTTGTCACTGCCGCACGGTGCTTTTCACGAAGCGAAAGGATACAGCGTGCAGTTTTTGCAGCTTCCCTGCTCACTTCGGTAATGCCATCCAAGAAAAAGGCAAGCCACACTTCCCATGCCCCTTCATCACGTACGGCCTGCAAATAATCGTAATATGCTTGCCGGTGGCGCTTGAAGTAGTGTGACAGGTAGAGGACGGGTTTTTGTAGAACTCCCGCCTCCGTCAACAGAAAGGTGATCAGCAAGCGGCCTACACGCCCATTGCCATCAAGAAATGGATGGATTGTTTCAAACTGTGCATGAGCAAGGCCAATCTTAACGAGTGTGGGAATATCGTGCTTGTCGTGAAGGAAGCGCTCTAAAGACGACAGCGCATCCGGCACATAATCGGGCGGTGGAGGAACAAACGCCGCTTCCTGCAATGTGCACCCCATTGAACCAATCCAATTCTGAGTGCGTCGCAACTCACCGGGATCTGTATTTTTTCCTCGAATTCCTCGCAAAAGCTCACCGTGAATTTCACGAATCAGACGCACGGATACGGGAAGTTCGACAAGTCGTTTTAGCCCGTGGTTCATCGCACGCACGCAATTGATGACTTCGTCGACATCGGAAGAAGGCGAAGGGGTTAATATTTTAGCTTCGGCAGCCAGCACGTCTTGTAGTGAGCTCTGTGTTCCCTCGATCTGGCTCGATAGGACAGCCTCCTTGCGCACATACATCATAACAAACAGGTCTGGATTGGGTAGAGTAGATATCGAACCATCAAGACGACCGAGCGCGAAATCCGCTTCAGACAGGCGGTGTTGCAAGTCCGAACTGAATGCTATCGGCGGTGATGGCGGCAGCGTTGCCGGCACGAAAGCCCGATACCCTTGTACCTGTTTAACGTATCTTCCTGCTCGCGTTCTGAACCCTGCTTCTTTGTTATTCGTTGTCATAGGCTGTCTTTAATATACGGCATACATCTTTCCCTTATTAAAGGCTGCCTTTAACATACGGCATACATCTTTCCCTTATTAAAGGCTGCCTTTAACAACGGCATACACCTTTCCCTTATTAAAGGCTGCCTTTAACATATGGTATGCATCTTTCCCTTATTAAAGGTTACCTTTAATACCAGGGGCCCTGATATTGGCTCATAGGCCGGAGGAAAACCGTTGAAGTTTCGAAGAGATACACCGTTTTGTATAACTGATGCCAATACCGCTGGTATTACACCATTCTGCATGATAAAAATGCAAATATCGCTGGTATTACCAGCATGACCTACGATCAAATCGTACTATTCGGGCTTCTTGGCTTTATTTTCGTCCTGCTGATCTGGGGACGGTTCCGCTATGATCTGGTCGCCTTCTGCGCGCTGGTGATTGCGCTTGTCG
>PIVW01000313.1 GCA_003353825.1 Chloroflexota bacterium | reverse complement strand
TATTGGTTCCAAGGTTCCATAGGCATTCCATTCAAGGCAATGAAACTTTTGCTCGTCTTTGTAATCTGTGCCGTTTTTGCTTATGTTGACACTGTTACTCTTCGTACAATGATATGTGATAACATTCTGAATCATAATGGTACTCCGCTCGATTGCTTTTAACGCAGAATATCAATTGGAACATTTTCAGTCAATATGTAACCACTACCCGGCAAACGTGCGTTACGAGCGCTATCGAGTCAAATGTTCGGTTTGTAGCGAACGTTGGATCTACACGGTGAAAATCACGGAGGATTAACATGGCGAAAGTTGAAATCGTAGCCGTGGCGCCGGAGACGGTCAGGGAGCGCAAGCTGGACCAGTGGTATGCCGAACAGGTGCTGAAGTCACCAGATAATCTGGATTCGGCAGCACGTCAGATCATCACCCTGGTCACTACCCTGATTGCCGTCCTCTTTACCGTACTTGCCGTGGCCAAAGATCCTCTACCCAATTATTTCATCCACCCGATCGTGCATTGGTTGGGGGCGGCTACCGTCATATCTTTGCTCTTGGCAGTACTGGCGGCGCTATTGGCGTTAAAGCCGCGCCACATCGCAGTGGCAAGTGCCAAACCTGACGACCAGGAAGAGAAGTTCAAAGACCTGGTTCGTTCGAAGTCTCGGGCGCTGCGAGTCGCGGGCTTACTATTCTTTGTGGGATTGGTTTCACTGGGAACCGTGCTGGTCATCGCCATTTGGGAGGTGAAATGAAACATCTCTGAAAACGGTTTTCTCGATTTGACAAATCTCAAATACTTGGTATGATTGCGCCAACTTGCTAGCACCTTCTGCAAACACATCCATGATTCACACCTTCAGCTTTGTTAAGCGCAACAAGAACAACAAGCCCTCCCACACCTGGGAAGGTCGTTTGTGCTTGTAAACGAGATGAAGGCTTAGGCCCAAATCAAGCATAACGCCCGACCAGGCAACTGGTCGGTTTTTTTTTGTTCTAAATGTGGTAGACCGGAAAACCAGGCCCACCGCTTCGAGCAAACGCTCCCACTGGCAACGATACCTACTCCAACACACTCCTCCTGACACCTGACACCTGACACTTTGACACTTTAACACCTGTCACCCATGAACCCCCTCCTCTTTTTCCAAGGCCTGATACTTGGCTTCAGCATCGCTGCACCCGTCGGCCCCATTGCTGTACTCTGTATTCGTCGCACGCTGGCGGTGGGTCGGGCGTCCGGGCTGGTTTCGAGTCTGGGAGCAGCCAGCGCAGATGCTGTATACGGCAGCATCGCCGCCTTCGGCCTGACCGCCTTGTCCGGATTGCTGCTCGACTGGCAGGTGGGATTACGTTTGGCGGGAGGGGCTTTTTTGTTGTATCTTGGCGTACGCACCCTACTGTCCCGCCCCACTGCCGAAGGCGCTGAAGCCGATAGCAACAATCTCGCCAGTGATTATGCCTCGACCTTCGTGCTCACCATCACCAACCCTATAACGATTATCTCATTTGCTGCGGTATTCGCCGGGTTGGGCCTGATGAGCACTGCTGGCAGCACCTTCGCCGCCGTTGTCCTGGTTCTGGGTGTTTTCCTCGGCTCTGCCCTCTGGTGGGTCACCCTCAGCACCGGTGTCGGCATCTTCCGCCGCCACTTTACACCTGAGCGCATGCGCTGGGTCAACTACCTCTCCGGTGTTATCATCATCGCATTCGGCGCCATCGCCCTGGTCTCAGTTGTTGGTCTGGTGCGCTGATATACCAAGACAGGCTGAATGCAAGAGATTCAATTTCTATGGGACCGAGAATTTACTAACCTGCGGAACACCATCACCCTATCAGAGGCAATTCTGTCCTAGGCCCTACGCCCCCTGACAATCTCATGAATCCACGACCCAATCTCCAATTATCTAATCAGCCCATCACCCTAATTGCCAAGAAATGCGCTAAGAAGACCCACCCCATCCTGCCGGACATCGGCCCAGGATAGGTCGCTAGCGCACACCGCCGTGCTCTCAGCCCTCTCTCGCCCGTCCGGCAGGAGAGGTTTTTTTGTACGTGTTGCGTGTTGCGTAGTGCGTTATCACCTCAAGGCCGGTACATTTCTTCCATTACTTATCGTCAATTTCAACCCCAGTCACAGCAATTCGTCCCCACAGGAGTCTTCCCCATGTCGCAGCAAGTAACTTGTCCCGAATGTGAAGGTGACCTCACCCTTAATGATCCGATGTTGGGTGAGATCGTGCCGTGCCCTGATTGCGGCTCAGAACTCGAAGTTATCTCGCTTGAGCCGCTCGAGCTGGACCTGGCGCCAGAGGTTGAGGAGGATTGGGGAGAATGACCACTCGCGTGGGTTTCCTTTACGGACGCATTCGCGCCGAAGAGAAATTGCTGGTCAATGCCCTGAAAAACGCGGGCGCCGAAGTGGTGATGTTGCGTGACAATGATCTGATATTCCGCGGCGAGCGGCCGGGCATCGACCAGGCGGTGGATGTAGTGCTCGAACGCTCGGTGAGCACCTCACGCGGCTTGTATGCTCTGCACATGTTGGAGGCGGATGGCGTCCCCACCGTCAACAGCTATCACACGGCTAATATCTGCGCCGACAAAATTCTCACCGGTACCGCCCTGGACGCCGCCGGCGTACCCCAACCCAATTGGCGCGTTGCCTTCGACGCCGGCAGTGCCCTGGCCGCGATGGAAGAATTGGGCTATCCGGTGGTGCTCAAACCAGTGGTGGGATCATGGGGTCGCTTGCTGGCACGTATCAATGACCGTGATGCTGCTGAAGCCATCATCGAGCACAAAACCACCCTTGGTTCCTACCAGCACAGCATTTTCTACATCCAGGATTTTATCGACAAACCTGGGCGGGATATCCGTGCCTTTGTGGTGGGTGACCAGTGTATTGCCGCCATTTACCGCCAGTCCTCGCATTGGATTACCAATACGGCGCGTGGCGGCGAGGCCAGCAATTGTCCCGTAACGCCTGAGATCGAGGCACTGTGCCGGTCGGCTGCACAAGCGGTGGGAGGCGGCGTTCTCGCCATCGATCTTTTTGAAGACAATAGTCGGGGTCTGTTGGTGAATGAGATCAACCACACCATGGAATTCCGCAACAGCATCGCTCCAACCGGTGTCGATATCCCCGCCTGTGTGGCTCAATACCTGCTCGATGTCGCTAATGCCCGCGTACCACTGACCTGGCAGGTACCGGTTCGGACCTGAAAAATTGAAGACTGAAGATTCAGGATTAATGATCGATGATTCAAGATTAATGATTGAATCACATACGGCAAGGCAGGGGTCATAATCTTCAATCTTTAGTCTTCAATCTTCAATCTTGATTCTTGCACCCACTTTCTCATCACTCCTTTTTCAAACTCATGTCTTCTGATACTCCCCTTCGTGTTGCCATTGCCGGGGGCTCCGGCTACGGCGGCGGTGAACTGCTTCGCATCCTCATCGATCATCCCTGTGTCGAAGTTACCCAGGTGACCTCGCAGCGTAACGCCGGTAAGTTTGTGCATAGCGTGCATCCGAACCTGCGCCCTTGGGCTGGCCGGCCTGCCCTGCGATTTACCACACTCGAAGAGCTGGAATCCTGTGATGTGCTTCTCTTGGCATTGCCCCACGGGCAGGTACAAGGTCAGATCGAGCATTTTTCTGATTTAGCGCCACGCCTTATCGATCTCTCGGCTGATTTCCGTTTGCGAGATGCGGCCGTGTACGAGGCCCGCTACGGGCATGCGCACGCGGCGCCATCCTGGCTCGACCGTTTTGTCTACGGCCTGCCGGAGCGCTACCGAGACCAGATCAGGGGCGCCGACTATGTCAGTGGTGTGGGTTGTAACGCTACTGCCAGCAACCTGGCATTGTTGCCCTTGGTCCAGGCTGGTCTTTTGCGTGATGATCGACCCATCCTTGTCGATCTCAAAGTCGGTTCCTCGGAGGGGGGGGCCAGCGCCAATGCCGCCTCTCACCACCCGGAGCGTAGCCACGCCGTGCGCAGTTTCGCGCCCACCGGCCACCGCCATGAAGCGGAAGTACACCAAGCTTTGGGGCGTGACGACATCCACCTCTCGGTCACTTCCATCGAATTGGTGCGAGGAGCGCTGGCGACTGTCCATACCTGGGCACAGCCAGGAACCAGCGAACGTGATCTGTGGCGGGCGTACCGGCGTTTTGTCAAAGACCGGCCCTTTGTCCGCATCGTGCACGAACGCTCGGGTATTTACCGGCATCCGGAACCAAAACTGGTGGCCGGAACCAATCTGGCCGATATCGGCTGGAGCCTGGATCAAACTAACGGCCGCCTGGTCTCGATTTGTGCTATCGATAACCTGGGTAAAGGCGCGGCCGGTTCAGCCGTGCAATGCCTCAATTTGATGCACAGTTGGGATGAGACGACTGGCCTTGGTTTTACCGGATTGCATCCCATTTAAAATCAAAAGTTAAAAGGCAAAACGCAAATGGCAAATGGCTAAACTGCGGCGACTGTCAGACCACGCGACCAAACGACCAAACGACCACGCGACCACGCGACCACGCGACCACGCGACTAAATTAAAATGAATCCAATTGTTATTAAAATCAGTGGTTCCGAAGGAGCCGATCTCGATGCCTTGTGCGATGATGTCGCTGTGCTTGTCGACCAGGGTCAGTCTATCATACTGGTGCACGGCGCCTCCGCCGCGGCGACTGCCCTGGCAGAGCGTGCGGGTGTACCTGTGCGTATGATCACCTCCCCCAGTGGACATAGCAGTCGCTACACCGACCCGGCCACCCTGGAAATGTATGTGGCGGCGGCAGCCGGTCAGGTAAACAAAGACCTGGTGGGGCGATTACAGCGTCGCGGGGTCAATGCCATCGGCTTGAGCGGCTTGGATGGCCGTTTGCTGCAAGCGCAAAGGAAAAGGGCGATCAGGGCAGTTGAGAAGGGAAGACAGCGCATAATCCGTGATGACTATACCGGAAAGCTGACCGGGGCCAATGCTGGCTTGCTGAATTTGTTAATCGATGCCGGTTATACGCCGGTGATCGCACCCCTGGCCATTGGCAGTGACTCGGAACCCCTCAACGTGGACGGTGACCGGGCTGCGGCGATGTTGGCTGCCAGCGTACATGCGAACAACCTCATCATCCTCGCCAATGTGCCCGGCTTGCTATCTGATTTTCCCGACGAAACAAGCCTCGTGCAACGCCTGACCTTGTCAGAGATTGATAAAGCGATGGCGATGGCAGAAGGTCGTATGAAACGGAAAATCCTGGCTGCACAAGAGGCACTAGAGGGCGGAGTGACTCAGGTCATCCTCGCCGATGCTCGCCATGCCGAACCTGTAGGCGATGGTTTGGCAGGTCAGGGCACAGTTCTTGAACGTTCATAAATATGACTTCACAGTGCGGATCAATCTCTGCTTTTAGGTTAAGACTGAAGACTGAAGATTCAAGATTGATATTCCAGCGATGGGATCAATCATCAATCTGCGATCTTTAATCATCCCCTTCCCAAATCATTGACTCATCTTCCCAACAGGATGCACTGCACCTGCCATACCCCGAGCACATGATATGTACACCATTCCAGTAGCTGACCCCACCACTTTGACTGCAACTGAAATCATCGATCTCGAAACCGCCCACTCGGCGGGGGTGACAGGCAAACGACCCCTGACCATTGTGCGAGGACAGGGCGCCTGGCTTTGGGATGCAAACGGCAACCGCTACATCGATTGCATCGGCGGGCATGGCGCTGCCAGCATTGGGCATAGTCATCCCCAGGTTGTGGCCGCTATCAGCGAGCAATCGGGTCGATTGATGCTTTGCCCGGACAGCCTCTACAATGACCAGCGTGCTCGCCTGTTGGCCCGACTGGCCGAAATCAGTCCTGCAGGTATGGATCGAGCGTTCCTCTGCAACTCGGGCACAGAGGCGGTCGAGGCAGCGCTCAAGTTCGCCCGGATCAGCACAGGGAGGACGGGCATCATCGCCGCAAGGATGGGGTTTCATGGCCGCACTTTCGGCTCGCTCAGCGCCACCTGGCGACCCCAATATCGCCGTCCGGTCGAGCCCCTTGTACCTGACTTCAGTCATGTTCTCTATAATGACTTAGCCGCATTGGACGCGGTTATCGACGACCGTACGGCTGCTGTACTCCTCGAGGTTATCCAGGGGGAAGGTGGTTTGGTCTCGGCCGATCCTGACTTCCTGCAAGGGGCCGAGCGACTGTGTCATGAGCGCGCGGCCCTGCTCATCCTCGACGAAGTGCAAACCGGTGTGGGCCGCACAGGCCGCTGGTGGGCGTGTCAGCACTATGGTGTGACCCCCGATCTCATGCCCATCGCCAAAGCTTTGGGAGGTGGCTATCCCATCGGCGCCTGTCTCATCGGCCCGCGCGTGAATGCACTACCCAAGGGTAGTCACGGCAGCACATTCGGTGGTAACCCTCTGGCCTGCGCCACCGCATTGGCTACTCTCGATGTGATTGAAGAAGAGCAGTTGATCGAACGCACGGCTCAACGGGGCGCGATGCTGCAAGAACAGTTGCGGAGCATCGATTCCCCCCTGATTCGCGAGGTGAGGGGGCGAGGGTTCATGGTCGGACTTGATCTGCGCATCAAAGTCACCCCCGTCCTCAAGGCATTGCAAGCAGGCGGTATCCTGGCCCTACCTGCCGGCCCTACCGTTCTGCGCCTACTCCCCCCACTCACCATCAGCGACGACGATCTGGCCCACGTGGTCGAAGCCATCGCTGAAGTGCTGATGGAGTTGAAGCCTTAAATATCCTTAGCCTATATTTCGCACCTTTGAAATCAGAAACTTACAGCTGTCATTTGGGGCATTATTCGCTTCACAACAGGGTGACTAATGCTTCAGATAGGCTGAGAACAAGTATTCGTCAGA
>PIVW01000013.1 GCA_003353825.1 Chloroflexota bacterium | reverse complement strand
AACACGCACTACGCACTACGCACTACGCACTACGCACTACGCACTACGCACTACGCACTACGCACTACGCACTACGCATCACGGTTTATTCCCGCCGATAGGGCTTCAGATAAGCGCCGGGATAACTGGCGTTGCGTCCGGTTATCGCCAGCGCCAGAATGGTGACCAAATAGGGCAGGGCCAGGAAGACCTCGAAGGGCAGGTCGAAGCCCAGGGTCTGCAAGCGTAGTTGCAAGGCGAACACCGCCCCAAAAAGCAACGCGCCCGCCGTCGCACGTATCGGGTCCTAACGGGCGAAGATAACCAGGGCAATACACACCCAACCCCGCCCGGCGATGATACCCGGCGAGAACGCGCCAAGTTGGGCGATAGACAAAAACGCCCCGCCCACCGCCATCAGCGCCCCGCCGATGACCAGCGCCAGATAGCGCGTGCGGAATACATTCACACCCGCCGCGTCCGCCGCCTCTGGATTCTCACCCACCGAGCGCAACTCCAGCCCAAAGCTGGTGCGATAGAGCAGCCACCAGGCCACAGGAACTAGCACGAGGAAGGCAACATAGGTCAGTAAATATTGTTTAGTAATCGCTCCCAGGATGGGCGTCTCGCCAAAAACAGAGAGCTGAGAAAATGGATCCACCGATGGGAGCACCGAGCTTTCGCCAAAGACGAGACGGAAACCGAATAAGGAAAGGCCGATGGCCAGTAGTGTGATGCCCAAACCGGATACATGCTGGTTCAAGCCCAAGGTGACGGTAAGCAGCCCCATAAGCAGGGCCATAAGCACGCCTGAGACGATCGCTCCCAACAGGCCTAGCCACAAATATCCGCCGATGCCCGCTTCAAAACTTTTGGCAGCCACAGCAAAGCCCGCGAACGCACCCAGAAACATGATACCTTCGATGCCCAGGTTGAGAATCCCAGCCCGTTCGGTGATCACTTCACCAATGGAGCCATAGACCAGGGGTGTGGCCACGCGCAGGGTTGCCGCAATTAGGCCTATCAGGAAAGTGACAAAACCAATGGTGCTAGTTTGTAACCACAACATGCAGTATGACTCCTGAGAATGCTACTATATGCGGGTTCAGGGAGTGAGCATCTGAACAGAAAATCACTGCCACGTATTCCTGATGCCTGCATTTAGTAGCACATTTAGAAAGCATACTATATGTAGTGTGAAGGTATTCTCTCAACTAGCACCAATGATTCGTTAGAGCGCTCGAAAGAGGTAGATCAACTTTCAGGGGTCAGGATCTCCTCTTCGTAGGCGCTGTGGACCATGAGAACAGTGCCAATAGCGCTGACCATGCCATTGAGACGCTGTGCATAGGCGTCTGCGGCGTCCGCTTCGACGCGATTGATGCCCAGCAATGTCAGGTCGGTGTTCCGACTATACTCTCGCACTGTCTTGGCAATAGGAAGGGTTTCTGGAGTGACCACCACCAATGGTTCAGCATCCACACGCACAGCCTCAAGCAATCTCCGCAGATGCGCTTCAGTTTGTTCGCGTCCTTCGCTGTTGTGTATCACGCGTAATAGCCGGATCTGAGCATCACGCCAGGTGGGGTGTTGTTTGATAATATGAGCCAGTAGCAGCATCAGATCGGCGTTGCGGCTGCGTCCTCGCCACCAGACGTCGATCACGCGGTGTTTGCCAAATCCACGCTTTTCATCCCATTGCAAAAAAAGAACGGATTTGCCGAGCGACAGTAAATTGTCGAGCAATTGCAATTGCCGCGCCTGTCCCGATTCTGCTCTGCTCCAACCTAGCAGCACGCTGTTTGGTTCCAATCCGCCTACGCCGTGCGACTGGGCTACGGTCAGTGCTCCGGTGAAGAAATCGGGCACAATGTCTGCCTCGGCGAACGCAGTCATATTACGATCCAGGATGTAAGTGCGGATCTGGCGGCGAGCGGTACGCCGTAAGCCTTGATTTGCGATCTGTTTCACATCGCCCACCAGAAGCTGGAAAAAGGAGACGATGCCCCGACCATAGCTCAACCATTCGGCCATCTGCACCAACTGTTCGCGGTTGTGCGGTTGCCCGGTGAAAACCAGAATGTTGGGACGCCAGTTACGCACATGGTAGCGCATGCCTTCCAGATTAAGAAGGGACCATCTGGCCAGGGTGAACCAGATACCGTTACGCACATCGCCCCAGGTGCGGGACAGCGAGCGCCGCTCCAGGTAAAAATAGATGCCAGCGCTTAAGATAACGGCAATGATGGTTGCAGGCACATTAATCAGGAACATGGCCCCATAACACCCCAAAGCGCCAAGTAGTGAAAGCGACCAGTGAATCTTAAAGCGCGGTCTGAAACTGGGATTGCCCACAAGGCGCTCGATGCCCGCCACCAGATTTGTCATGCCGTAAGTGTTCAAGAAGAACATAGTGATAATCGGGGCGACGAAGTTCAGATCACCCGCCCAGATCACGATCAAGGCGATTATTGCGCTGATGAGCAGCGCCAGTCTCGGTTCGGTGGCACTGCCCAATTGCGATGCCAGTTTTTTGGGAACCACGCCATCGTCGGCGATCGCTTGCAAGGTGCGGGGGGCTGCCAAGATGCTCCCCAGAGCCGAGGAGAGCGTCGCCGCCCACACTCCCACTAGAATCAGGGCAGGGATCAGCGCAATCTCGCTCATGATGAAGGTGTTGTTGATCAGTTCCTCGGAAGTGGCGTGCGTGGCCAGCCAGATCACGGCAGCAATATAGATGACTGCTGTAACCAGAATGGAGGCCATAGTGCCGATGGGAATGCTGCGACTGGGGTCCTTTAGATCTCCAGACATGCTTGACCCTACGGCGATACCGGTCACAGCCGGGAAGAATACCGCGAACACCAACCAGAAAGAAACGCCTTCGCTGAAGTTGGATTGTAGATTGGGTTGGATAAACGAATCCCAGCCACCTGCAAAAAAGGAAATGAGCGCCGCAGCCAAAATCGCCAGGATGACATATTGGATCTTGATGGCGAAGTCCGCCCCAATCCAGGCGATGATAGTGAAAGTGAGAGCGATAGCCGTGGCGATGAGCCGAGGGTCGATCTCTTGGAAAAAGGTGAGAAATTGTAGGGCCTCGGTGAAGCCGATGATGTAAAAGGCGATGGATATCGCCTGAGAGAAATAGAGGGGAATACCGATTGATCCGCCGATTTCCAGGCCCAGCGTGCGAGAAATGATATAGTAATTGCCCCCCGCCCGTACGTTCATGCTGGTGGCGATGGAAGAAAGGGAGAGGCCGGTCAGAAATGAAATAGCATTGGCGATAACGACAATGATCAGGGCGCCCACCATGCCGGCCTGCCCCACCACCCATCCTGTCCGTAAGAACAAAATGATGCCGAGAATGGTCAACACATTGGGTGTGAAGACGCCGCCAAACGTGCCGAATCGTGCCTTTGTTTGTGAGTTGTTGGGGGAGGTGGTTGTGGTCATGGATCTAGGCGGCGGCACCGAACGCCGATGATAACAGGTATCTTGCCAATACAATAGCAGAGCATACTCGCGAATTCATCTTCTCTGCAAGCAGTGCACGTGGTCTGAACGGTGCTGAGCCGGGATAGGCAGTCGAATTAGGGTATTCGAGATCATCTCGGTGCAAGGCTCGCAACATACGTGGCCGCATGCTAAACTGCTGTTCTTATGATCCGAATCGATGGTTCCCGGGGCGAGGGCGGCGGCCAGGTCCTGCGCAGCAGCCTCACCCTCTCCATCCTGACCCAAACGCCATTTCATATCAGGGATATCCGCGCAAATCGCTCGAAACCGGGCCTGCGCCCGCAACATCTGGCGGCGGTGCGGGCGGCGGCGGCCATTAGCCGTGCGCAAGTGCAGGGCGCCGATCCAGGCTCGACCTCACTCCAGTTCCGGCCAGGACGCGTGCAACCGGGCGCCTACCAATTCGATATCGGCACGGCCGGCTCGACCTCCCTTGTGTTTCAGACCCTGTTCCTACCTCTGGCTTTAGCTGCTGAACCCTCCCAACTTACGATCACCGGCGGTACACATGTGCCCTGGAGCCCCTGTTACCACTATCTCGAGCGTCAGTGGTTGCCGGTGCTGCACGCTTGTGGTTACCGGGCCCGTCTTCAACTCGATCAGGCGGGGTTTTACCCCAAAGGCGGTGGGCGCATTCGGGCGACTATCCAACCGGTTGTTACACTGACACCGTGTGATCTCAGAGAATTTGGCCGGTTGGAAATGGTTAGCGGCCTCTCCATAATCGCCAATCTACCCGCTCATATCGCTCGACGGCAGCAAGAGCAGGTCGAGCGCAGACTCAGGGGTCGGGTGCCAGATTTGCAGGTCGAGACAGCGACTCTGGCTTCGCCTGGCCAGGGCACAGCAGTCTTTTTGCAGGCAATCTACCAGCCGGGATGTGCTGCATTCACCGCATTAGGCAAGCGGGGAAAACCGGCTGAGCGTGTCGCCGACGAGGCTGTCGATGCACTCGACATGTTTTTAGCAACGGGCGCGGCCGTCGACAAGCACTTTGCCGATCAGCTCATCTTGCCCTTGGCACTGTTGCCGGGCGAGTGTACATTTACAACGGCTGAGATCACAGGACATCTGCTCACCAATACCTCTGTCGTGAAGTCCTTTTTACCGGTCAGTATTGACATTCAAGGATCTCTGGGTAAACCAGGTAAGATCAGAGTCAGCAAGATATCGTAGTAATATTCGGATCGATCGAATTCAACTTGGGTCACGACGAACCTGTGATGTCCATGATGTTGCATGTCCGAGCCCTCAGCGAGATAGTTCCGCCGATGGCCGCTCTCTGCACAAGGCACAGGGATGGTACGCCCTTGACTGCAGTACTGGGAACTCCTTGAGCATGCGGAGAACCCTAATGCCGGCCTCGAAGGCTGGCGAGCGCACCGTAACAAGGTGCTCGGCAAGGAGGCGGGAGCATAACTATTGTTGCACAGCGCAATATGGTGTATCATCTTTGTATCTACATCTTATGAGGTGATGAATGCAAACGCAAGTCAAAAAATGGGGTAATAGCCTCGCTCTCCGCATTCCTAAAGCCTATGCTGAACAGATGGCCTTCGTAGCAGACTCGCCTGTGGAAATTTCAATTATCGATGGTAAACTCGTGGTCATCCCTCTTTACGATCAAGAATTCTCACTAGACGATCTTTTGAGCAGCATAACCGAGGATAATCTTCATCATGAGATTGACACAGGCACTGCGGTTGGGAATGAGGTTTGGTAATGGCCTATGTGCCTAGCAAAGGCGAGGCCATCTGGCTGAATTTCAACCCGCAATCTGGAGATGAACAAGCTGGTAGACGCCCAGCTTTGATACTGACACCCGCAACTTATAACAGCAAAGTAGGGCTGGCCATATGTTGTCCAATCACCAATCAGATCAAAGGCTATCCATTTGAAATAAAGATACCCGTAGGACTGTGTGTGGCCGGCGTAATTTTGTCAGATCAAGTCAAGAATTTGGATTGGCGAACCCGACAGGCCGAGTTAATATGCCCATTACCTGAAGCAACGGTGAAACAGGTTTTACGAAAGTTGAATGCTCTACTGGATAGCTAGTGCATAAGAGCATGCCTGCTGTAATTGCAGCGGAGCGCGAGGAAATTGGTTTGCGCTCGCGCCCGCTGCTTAAAACATTTGCTCGTCTTAGTTGCCTCTGATACTACGCGTCAAGCTGTAGCAAGTAATCATAAACCGCCAAAGCTGCTTTTGCGCCTTCACCTGTGGCGATGAGGACTTGTTCATTGTATGTATTGGTGACGTCGCCGGCCGCGAAGATGCCGGAGCGTGAGGTGTGGCAACGGTCGTCGATGATGACATAACCCTCAGGATCGAGGTCGACCAGATCGGCCACCAGATCGGAGTAGGGGCGCAGTCCCAACTCGGCAAATACACCGGTGACTGAGATTTCCTGCTCATTGCCACTTGTATCACTCACAGTCATGCTGTGCACATAACCGTTGGCATGGAGCCGCGTGACGTGGTGTTTTTCCAACAAAGTGACATTGTCGTAGCTGTCTAGCTTGTGTTTGAGTGGTGACTCAGGCACGCTTTCAGGGGCCACAACGATCACGCGCTTGGCGATGGTAGCCAGTTCGGCGGCTGAACGCAGAGCCAGATCGCCGCTGCCGACCACAGCCGCCTCTCGTTCCCAGAAGAGGGGCGCATGGCTCGTAGCCGAATAGCTCAGTCCTCGCCCGGCCATCAGTTCTTCGTTCGGGACATGTAAACGCATGGGTTCTACACCGGTAGCCAGAATGACCGCACGGGTGGGGAACCTGTTGCCCTTCTCGGTCATGACCACAAATATCTCACTAGGTTCCTCTTCCACTGTTTCGATGTCGGCGACTACGTCACGAATCCGGGCGAAATCCAAATACTGCAACTGACTGCGGAATTTACGCACGATCTCCTCACCGGAGATATGTTCGAAGCCCTCTAAGCCAGCCAGATGCATGCGATAATTGGCCTTGCCTCCAAGTTCGGGGGCGATCAGCAATACCTCGACGCGTTTGCGTAGGCAGTAAGCAGCGGCTGCGAGACCGGCCGGGCCCCCACCAATGATAATAACATCATACATGGTTAAACCTCCGGGGCTTCGGGAATAAAGCCCTCTTTCATCATCCATTGGGTGAGATCACGTGAACGGGCGATAATATCGCTGGCTTTGCCGTGCAATTCGTCTGCATCGCAGGCAAGACGGGCGACGCCTTGCTCTTGCGCTTTCATGCCAACTGCCACCGCCTCCCGTGGGAATACCGCCCAATCATCCATGGTGGGCAGGATATGTTCTTCGTCCAGGCCGGCATCAAGCGCCTGATCGGCCAACGCCGTGGCTGCGGCGATGCACATCTCATCGGTGATGGTGCGAGCGCGCACGTCCAGCGCCCCACGGAAAATGCCGGGGAATCCCAAGGAATTGTTCACCTGGTTGGGGAAATCGGAACGGCCGGTTGCGAAAATCCGAATCCCGGCCTCTTTGGCCTCCCAGGGCCAGATCTCAGGGATCGGGTTGGCCATCGCGAAAACAATGGCATCCTCGGCCATAAGTCGTAGCCACGAGGGGTCGAGTGTGCCCGGGCCAGGTTTGCTCAGCGAAATGCACACATCCGCATCCACCATTGCCTCTTCCATCGCCCCAATACGCCCTTCTTTATTGGTGATGTTGGCGATGCGCCATTTGTCTACGAATTCGGTCTTGCGGCGGCGCAGGTCTTCACGCTCGGCATGCAGTATGCCCCGGCTATCGACGGCGATGCAGTTTTCCGGTTTCACACCTGCCGTGAACATCAGGCGAGAACAGGCCACATTGGAAGCACCGCAACCCTGGAACACGACCCTGATCTCATCCATGCGTTTGTCCACGATCCGTAATGCGTTCATCAGCCCGGCCAGTGCCACTGTAGCCGTCCCTTGCTGGTCATCATGCCAGATCGGGATCTCGGCCCGCTCACGTAGTGTATCCAAGATATAAAAACACTTTGGCTGCGAGATGTCCTCAAGATTGACGCCGCCGTAGTTGGGCTGCAGCATGAGCACAGTACGGATGAACTCGTCCGGATCTTTCGTGTCCAGACAGACCGACACAGCATCGACGCCACCCAGATATTTATAGAGCAGCGCTTTGCCCTCCATCACAGGGATGGCGGCCTTGGCCCCGATGTCGCCCAAGCCCAACACACGAGTTCCATCCGAGATGATGGCAACGGTATTGCCTTTATTAGTATGTTCGTACACCTGCTCGGGGTCGGCATGGATCGCTTTGCAAGGTGCAGCCACCCCCGGTGTATACCAGATCGCGAAATCGTGGAAATCACGAACCGTGCATTTCGGCACAGCTTCCATTTTTCCCTTATAAAAGGGATGCAAAATCATGGCGTCAGATGCAGGTTTTTTGGCCCGAGCGAGCAAGGTGTCGACCGTATCTGCGCTGGGCATAGCCTTCTCTGACGAACCCTTTGTTTTGACCGCTGACATGGTTCCTGCCTCCTTTGGCAAGTTATTGCCTGCCCTCGTTGGCAAGCAAAATAAAATTGTTTTTTCAATCGAAGTTTGTGACAGCGCCGCGGCCTCGACTTGTTATTTCAATGGCGCGCTGTCGTTGTCGTGCATAACGTATCTCTCCTTTGGGTTTTGACTGGTTGTCCATCTATGAAGGTAGCCTGGGATTGCCTCGATTTGTTCTGACAGAGTTGATGTAGGCTAATCAGCATGTCCAGAAAATTGCCTTGCCATACTCGATGTCAGCCTCACGGTTGCCAACTTTGGGTTGGGTCGCCAAAACGAAATCTGAAGTACGTATCTCTAGCATAACGCATCTGTCAGGCTCGTACCATGATCCAGGTCATATTCATGTTATAATAACGCCGTAAATCGGGTGTTTTGGCCCGATAAACGCGCAGACACTCCCCTATTTCGAATCTTGGTAGCGTTCTGAGACGGCAGATCTCGCAAATTTACCAATCCCTCGAGATCTGATGTCAGGACCGCGCTTGGCTAGGAGACCCCCGCTCCCCTGTTTTGTGGCATGCTGTTCCGGCAGATGTCCAGCACAATGAAGAAATATACATCCCCCATCCTGTTGCTGGCCTTTTTAATCGCATCAATTTGTTTGACTAGTCCTCTTTGGGCTCAGGCCTATCCCAATGCCTGGCGAACGTATGATCAATTCGATGGTTTGGCAGGCAACTGGGTTTATGATAGCGTTCAATCTACAGACCACGCATTGTGGTTTGGTACTGATGAAGGGGTGTCGCGATTCGATGGGGCCTGGCGCACATACTCGTCTCAGGAAGGCTTGCCTGAAGGCGCCATACGAGCATTGCTGGCCACACAGACTGGGCAACTCTGGGCAGGTACAGAGGCAGGCGTCTATGCGTGGGACAATGCATCATGGAAACTGGTGGGGGCGGCAGAGGGTGTAGAGCAACCACCTATCCGCGCGTTGTTACAGGATAGAGAAGGCACTATTTACGCCGGTGGTGAAGCGGGGTTGTACAGGTGGGATGCTGATGCTGGACTCTGGTCAGCAGAGAGGGCCGTCCCGACCGTCACAGCGCTTGTGCGTGATGCTCAGGGCAGCCTCTGGTTGGCCAGCGAGAACGCATTGTACCAACAGAAAGGAAACGAATGGTTATCGGTGCCCTTGATCGTTGGTGAAAAACCGATAGTAGCAGCTATCACTGCCCTTGCATCTAGCCATGATGGTGGACTGTGGATCGGTACAGAGGGTGATGGTTTGGGATATTATTCTGAGGGTGTGCTGACATGGTACAACCAGGACAGTGGCCTACCCGCACAATATATCCTTTCACTGCGTGAAGACCAATATGGTTCGATCTGGATCGGTACCAACGGCAATGGCGTCATGCAATTGGCGGAGAATAAGTTGGATCAATACACTATCGCCGACGGCATCGCCGCAGATTTTGTAACGAGTGTCTTTCAGGATCAGGATAACGTGTTCTGGTTTGGTACCGTGGCAGGCATATCACGGTTCGATAATCAAACCTGGCGGAAATGGATGGCGTCCGACAGCGCGCCGACCAGTCTGGTGTCATCACTGGCGGTGGGGGCCAACGATGAACTTTGGGTTGGCACCTATGGGGAGGGCCTGAATCAGTTGCATGAAACTGATTGGCAGCAAATGAGTGGTGCTCTCGAAGGGCTGATCGGAACGGAGGATTTCATCGAAAGCATGTATGTGGATGACAGGGGAGAACTCTGGCTGGGCAGCAATGGCGCCGGTGTTATTCATATGGGCGAGCAGGGTACAAGCCAATGGACGACCGATCACGGTCTGGCCGGGGATATCATTACGGCAATTGCAGAAACGACAGACGGCGCCCTCTGGTTCGGTTCATTTGAAAATGGTTTGAGTCGTTGGGATGGCCAATCTTGGCAGACTTTTACTGCCGAACGTGGTCTGGCTAATGATAGCGTGAAATCACTGTTGGGGGATAGCAAAGGGCGATTATGGGTTGGTACACGCAATGGTGTCTCGGTGTTGGACGGGGGCCATTGGCAAAACTACACAGTCGAGCAAGGGCTGGCTGCTGCGGAGATCACCGATATTGCCGAAACCGCTGATGGCAGCAT
Organism: Chloroflexota bacterium; assembly: GCA_003353825.1. The sequence goes on along the minus strand of PIVW01000013.1, from coordinate 20,378 downwards.
CTGGTTTGCCACCTGGGGCGGAGGCGTCAACCGCTTCGACGAGGGCAACTGGACCACGTTTAATACGAGTGATGGCTTACTGGCGCCCGGCGTCGAGGCTATCTACACCGATCCTACCAGCTCGGACATCTGGTTTGGCACCGTTAGTGGCCTCAGTACCTACGATGGTCTGAGTTGGCAGAATTTCCGAAGCGCCGGCGGTAATGAAATCGGACGTATCTATGCCATCGCTCCCAGCCCGCAGGGAGGGCTCTATTTGGGAACATCAGAAGGGGTGGCCCAATACCTGCCTGATCGTACCCCACCCCAGGCCCAGGTTCTGACCATCAATGGCATTGCGCCTGAACAAGGTCAGATTAATTTGACACCGCAAGAGCAGGTGCAGGTCACCCTGGCGGGGAATGACCTCTTGACAGATGCCAATGACCTTTTCTTCGTATACAGACTTGTCGATCACGATGCCGATTGGTCGATATCCCGAAACGAGACGATTACCTATCCACCCTTGCCGGAGGGCGCCTATCGGTTTGAAGTGATGGCACGCGATGCGAGCATGAATTATTCGCAGTCGCACGTCATCGATATCGAAGTGAAGACCGCTCCTTCGACCGTTATTTTGCCGTGGCTTGGCCCTGTTCGAAGTGAGTATGCCCTGGCAGGTGTGGCCATCGCCACAATCATGGTGCTCTTGTTCATTTATGCTGTGTGGAGCACGATCACTCGCATCGCCATGCGTCGCCAAGCTGTGGAGCGACGATTCAACCCCTATGTAGCAGGGCCGCCTATCAGAGATGCCCGCATGTTCTATGGCCGAGGTGCACTCTTGGCCGACATCGAATCGGCCCTGTACAAAAACAGTATCATGATTCATGGCGAGCGGCGAATCGGCAAAACATCGTTGCTCTATCAAATCAAAGAGCGCTTGGAAGCCAAACAAGATGCCAAGGTCTGGTTTATCCCCGTCTACGTGGATCTGGAAGGTGCACCCGAAGCCGAATTTTTCCATCGCCTGATGGAGGGCGTTGTCGAAGCAACTGAACAAGAGATCGCCGGCATGGCCACGTCGGATCGGCTACGATATGATGCTCAAATCTCAGGTGACGATTACAGTGATCGTGATTTTCGGCGTGACCTGCGAGATATTATAGAATACTTAAGGGTAGTTGGCCCCCGCCAACCCCGCCTGATATTCTTACTAGACGAAGCCGATATCTTGAATTCATTTGATGCTCTCACACAACAGCAATTGCGCCGGATTCTGCAAGATGCCTTTGCCCAGAATGTGGGTGCTGTGGTGGCAGGCGTCAATATCAGCAAGGCGTGGGATCGCCTGGAATCTCCCTGGTACAATATGTTTGTCGAGACCGAGATCGTGGCTTTTGGCCGACAAGATGCCGAACAACTCATGCGCGAACCGGTCGAACGCTTTTACGACTGGGCTGAAGATGCCGTACACTATGTGTGGGCGCAGAGCCAAGGCCGCCCTCACCGTATCCAACAGATCTGCCTGGAGGCGGTCAATATGATGCTGGATGGTGGCCGCCGCCGCATCACCCTAATGGATGCCCAACTGGCTTACGATCACCTCTTGGCCGCTGAGGCGAATGGGCATCCCGTAATTGTCCAGGTTGATCCCGCCTTGCACACCTTATCCGAGGATGCCTAGGGCTTTCCCGGGCGCAGTAACGATGTCAACCACTCCAACTCTAAATCCATATATCGTGGGCGGCTGGGTCACCAACGAGAATTTTTATGGCCGGGCGGCGTTGCGATACCATCTGCTGCACGGGCCCAATAATTACCTGTGGGTGGTTGGCACGCGCCGCATTGGCAAGACCTCGTTGCTACGCCAGTTGGCAGTTGAGTCTGAATCACTCTATCTGCCGGTTTATTGGGATATGCAGGGTTGTACGAGCGGGCGTGATCTCGGGTACGAATTATTCTACGCTCTGGAGGATCAGGCCGAACAATTCAGTGAATTGGGTTTGGATCTCAGCAAGCTGGAGGGACTGAATGTCCGAGCTCTCCTGCGTAGGACCTGTCGAGCAGCTGCAACCAAACAGCGCCGGCTCCTGTTGCTCATCGACGAGCCAGAGACGCTGATCGAGATCGCTCAGACTGATGCAGTTGCCCTGCGTCGCTTGCGATCTGCCCTGCAGCGTCCCTCCAATCTACGTGTTATATTAACCTCTACCAAACACTTCACACGACTGCACGATGTCAGTGAGGATTGGCTGACATCCTCTTTTTTACAGTCATTTACCCCGCATAGTTTGGCCGGCCTCAGTCTCGCCGATAGCGCCGCTCTCATACGGCAGTCGAACTCTGGCCAGGCGGTTGAGGTAAGCGACGCTGTCATCGCTGCCATTCAGCATCACACGAACAACCACCCCTACCTGGTGCAATGGTTGTGCTATCGTCTATTGGATGAACATGGCAGCTTGCGTATGCCCTCCGAGACCGATCTCGTGTTGGATTCTATGTTGGATATGCTCTTCAATCTCCAGTTCAAGCATTTGTCGCCAACAGAACGCGGCGCCATCCTCTATATGTTTGAGGCTGGGTCCACCGATGCGCCCGGTCTCGCACAAGCTCTGACGATCAGTCCGCGTGAAGCCAATATCTTCCTTTACGCCCTCAATAGCTTGGGGTATACTCGGCGAGTCGAAGCCAGCAATCAGGTTACAATTGGCAACTATTTTTTGCGCACCTGGCTCGAGACTAACGCCGACGACTTAACGATGGCCGATGCTGAAATCTCTGATGCTTCGGTCCAGGTTATCGGTGAGGCCGGACAGCAGCAAGAAGCAAAGATCCTGCGCCGACAGCTACAGAAATACCGGGTCAATTTGGCCCGTTTGGAAGTGGAAGGCGCGAGTTACGGCATCTATCCGCCACTGCGTATCCAAAACCTGATCGACGCACACACTGAAAAAATCGGCCAGCTCGAAGTAAGACTAGATACCATTCAGGGTGGTTAGCACCTGCAATCCCGGTTACCAACCCCGCTGGAAAATGCTGCTCCTAATGGGGCAGCATTCATATTTCCACAAGCGATTCTTCTAAATAAACTCATGCGTTGTCTTGACATAAATTGACATACCAACAAGAATTGAGACGTTCAAAGAGGTTCTCTTAAAAAAATGTCTATTCCGCTCGTCGATCTGAAAGCACAGTATCAATCCATCCAACCCGAAGTAGATGAAGCCATACAACGCGTGATCTCGAACACATCCTTTATCATGGGCCCAGAGGTTGCCGGCTTCGAAGCAGCCTTTGCCCGGTATTGCGGGGTCAATCATGCCCTTGGTGTCTCTAGCGGTACCAGCGCCTTGTATCTGGCACTGCTGGCCTATGGTATCGGCGCCGGGGACGAGGTCATCACCACCTCGTTTACCTTTTTCGCCACCGGCGAAGCCATTTCTCAAGTTGGGGCTCGGCCTGTTTTTGTAGATATTGATCCTGTCACCTATAACATCGATCCTCAAAAGATCGCAGCCGCTATCACGCCCTACACAAAGGCGATTATGCCGGTCCACTTGTATGGACAGCCGGCTGAAATGGATCTGATTAACGAGATTGCCGGGCAACACAAGCTGATCGTGATCGAAGATGCTGCGCAGGCGCATGGCAGTTTGTATAAAGAGCGGCGTGCCGGCAGTCTGGCCGATGCCGCCTGCTTCTCATTTTATCCGAGCAAAAACCTGGGCTGCTATGGCGATGCTGGTGCTGTCGTGACCGATGATGATGAGATCGCGGAACGGGTGAGGTTGCTGCGAGATCATGGCCGCATCAGTAAGTACGAACATGCAGAACTGGGCTACGGGCACCGCATCGATGCTATCCAGACCGCTGTGCTAGGTGTCAAATTGCCACACCTGGATGACTGGAATGAAGCTCGTCGCCAGCGTGCTGCTCGCTACGAAGAACTTCTGGCCGACACCCCTGTGATTACACCCAAGTACCTCCCTGAAACCCACCCTGTCTTTCATTGTTACGTGGTACGTACTCCAGATCGAGACGCGGTGGTCGAACATCTACAACAGGCAGGCATCGGTGTGGGTGTACATTACCCCATCCCTCTACACCTGCAACCGGCCTATCGTTTCCTCGAACTGGAAGCGGGCAGCTTCCCCATCACGGAGCAGATGTCTCACGAAGTAATGAGCTTGCCCATGTATGCGGAGATGACGGATGAACAGCAGGATGAGGTGGTCGAGGCCATCAAAACCGTATTGGCCGGCTAAAAATCGTGACATCGCTTTCCCCTGAAATCTCGGTCCTGATTCCCGCTTATAACGAAGCCGGGAATATTCCAGAACTGCTCAGCCGCACCGCCCAGGCTTTTACAGAGATGGAAGTGAGGGGCGAGCTTGTGTTCGTGGACGACGGTAGCAGCGATGGCACGGCTGAACGTGTCGCCGAGTTGCAAAGAGAGTATCCTTGGCTGCGATTGATTCGCCATCGGCGCAACCGCGGGCTGACCGCGGCCCTGCAGAGTGGCTTCCGCGCTACCCAAGGCGACTACATCATGTTTCTTCCTGCCGATCTGGAATCTGATCCGGCAGAGGACATCCCCAAGCTGTATTACAAGCTGCTCGAGGGGTTCGATGTGGTCTCAGGCTGGCGGCAGGGACGGGCCGACGGTAAAGAAGTCTCCTCCACTATCTATAACGCCGTGAGTACCCGCTTCTTTCCTGTGCATGTGCACGATGCCAATTGGATCAAAGGTTTCCGTCGCGAGGTAATTCTGGCGCTGCCGCCGCTACGTTCTGATTGGCATCGTTTTCTGTTGCATATTGCCGCCGATCAGGGTTTTCGTGTGGGTGAGGTGGCTACCAACTGGTATCCTCGCAGGGCAGGCCGCTCCAAGTTCGGTTTGGGTCGGATTCCCGTCTCTTTTTTGGATGTCATTGTCATCCGCTTTCTACTCACCTTCAGCCAGGCGCCCATGCGTTTTTTTGGGGGTGTTGGCCTGGGATGTTTTGTATTGTCGGGAATCATTTTCGTGGTGTTGGCCTATTTCTGGTTCTTCCAAGAGCAGACGCAAATACGCCCTGCCTTTTGGACGGCGTTGGTTCTGGCGCTGGCAGGGCTTGTGCTTTTCCTGGTCGGTTTCTTGGCCGAGCTGATTGTCACGCAAGGTGATCGGCTCACTGAATTGGAAGATCGGCTGTGGGAGATGGATCAAAGCGTGCGTGATCAGAATCACCTGCGGGAAAAAAACAAAAGGTAGGGTGACCGGCATTCATGCGTATCGGCGTCCTTACCCATAACTACCCGCGCTTTTCTGGGGATTTCTCGGGCAACTTTATCCAGCAACTTTGCGATGAACTGGCACATCAGGGCGAAGAGGTCCATATCATCGCCCCCTATGACGCTGCCTACACACCTGATGCCCTGGTAAAACCCAACCCCCGCCTTCATCTCTACCGTTATGCCTGGTCTGATGCCAGCCACCAACTCGGCTATATGCGTACTATGCAGGCGGATGTACGCATGCGGCTCAACACCTACGCACTCAGCCCTGCGCTCTTCTTGCAAGGCATCCGCTATACAAAGAGGATCGCGCGCGCACAGCAACTGGACATCTTGCACGCCCATTGGCTGCTGCCCAACGGCTACATCGCCAGTTTCGCCGCTCGCCAACTGGGCATACCCCTGGTAGTCAGCATCCCCGGCAGTGATGCCTTGGTCGCCGGCCAGAATCCGCTCTTCCGCTACATGGCCCGGACAGCCTTTGATCAAGCTGGGTTAATCACCGCTAACAGCACATCACTGCAAGAGGTTGCCACTACAGATTTAGGAGCGAATCCGGATAAGTTCGAGCTGGTCATCTACGCAGTCAATCCAGACATACTGCGACCGGATCCAAGGGGTACAGATGCACTCCGTCGACAGTTGTGGATTCCCGAAGACGCGTTTCTCTTCCTGGCCGTGGGGCGGATGGTCTACAAAAAGGGGTTTGATGTGATGTTGCATGCCTTGTCGGAACTGCAACACCGCAATCCAAGCACACCCATCCACACGATCTTTGTCGGCGACGGTGATCTCTGGGAGGCGTGGCAAGGTCTGGGACAGGATCTACAGCTAGAAAACATCCACTGGGTGGGGCGAGTCCCCAACGACGAGATCGGTGTCTACTACAACGCCGCCGATGTCCTGGTCATGCCCAGTGTCACGCGCCCGGCAGATGGCCTGAACGTCTGCGTGCTCGATGCCATGTCCTGTGGTAAACCAGTGATCGGCAGCGATTGCGCGGGCAACGATTTGGTGATCCAAGAGCGTGTCAATGGCATGATCGTGCCCGAGGGCGATACAGTCGCCTTGGCAGGGGCCATGGCGGCGCTGGTTGCCGATCCTGTGCGGGCGCGGGAGATGGGCGGGGCCGGTAGAGGTCTGGTAGAAACAAAATACGGCTGGCCTCAGATCGCCAGACAATATCGTCAGCGATTTAGAGAACTTATCTCGAATAGGCAGTAGCACTGGCGGAAGCGGTTTAATTCGAACTGGTCCCCGATGCCTTTGACGCAGGCCGAGAGGATGAACATATCATCGTTCGACTGGCGGACGGTCTGGCGCGGTGTTGCCACTGGGCGATGGTCTGACCTCCGAACTCTCTCTCGGCTTGCCTATGGGGAGTTAGTCGGCTCGCTTTTCCAACCATCGCTGTAACGAACGCTGACTTTCCCCAGATGGTTTACCCCAAATTAGCCCTTCAATACTAATATCCTCATCTAATTCAGGCCAATGTATCCCTTCCCCACCACCTATCAACCGCCATTTTTCTCGCTCCTCTTGGGTACCATGCCACAAACGGGGATACCAAATTAGCGGAACACATAGCGTTCGGCCATCGCTTAAATCAACCGCCAGGGTATCATCAGTAATATTTACTTCTGAGGCTTTTATAGCTGACAATTCATTGACTAAAATATTCATCCCATTCCTCCAAAAAGAGAGCTTGATTTTCGCCAATCAACTCTTGGATGCGATTTAGTTCTTTACGTTTGAACCCACCGCTATTTTGTAACCGAACCGGTTGAAGCCAGAATTTGGCTTTATGGTAATCGCGCTCAATATGTATATGAGGCGGTTCATTCTGGTCACTTGAATAGAAAAAGAAACGATAAGGGCCGATGATCAAAACTGTGGGCATAATCCGCCATGACAAAATAGGTTGGAGATGATAGAATACCGTATTATCAACCCATTTGTCAATTGTCTTCTTGACATAAAGATTCATGAGGTTTGACCTTTGACACGTGAACACCAAGGATGCTGCCATGTTTGTTCGAGAACGAATGACCCCCGATCCTAATTACCATTTCGACGGATACTTCTGTGCCTGATGCCCTGCGCCTGATGCGAGACAAATCTGTTCGCCGTTTGCCCGTGGTCGACGGCAAGGGCAAGCTGGTCGGTATTGTCTCCGACAAGGATTTATTGCACGCTTCACCTTCGCCTGCAACTTCGCTTTCTATCTGGGAGATAACCGATCTTATGTCCAAGCTCAAGGTCATGAAGGTGATGAGCAAGGATGTGATCACTGTACAAGATGAGGCGCCGGTGGAAGAAGCAGCGTTGATTATGGTTGATCGCCGCGTCGGAGGCCTGCCGGTCATGCAAGGGGAAAAGCTGGTGGGGATTATCACCGAAACGGATTTGTTCAGGCTCCTGTTGGAGATGTTGGGGGGACGCCGCTCGGGCCTGCGCGTTGTCGTATCCACCTCGGGAGATAAAGGTACGTTGACCAAAATCTCGGGCGCAGTGACCACAACGGGCGGAAATATCGTTGGTCTGGGCGTGAGCGAGTTCGAGGATGGGGATTTCCCACGATGGGAGATCATGTTTAAGGTGCAGGGTGCGACCAAGGAACAGCTTGTGCAGGCGCTGCTGCCGGTGGTGGATGAGGTGTTGGAGGTAAGGGAAATGTGAAGCAATCGATCAGCATCGCAGATACCGGATTTCGTTCTGGGATGCTATGATCGTGCATAGCGCCGATGAGAGGGGATGTTCACACATTATGTATGAAGACCTGATTGGCGGGCAGAAATATGACAATACACTTGTCTTGAATCCACTCAGATCAGTAGCGGATGACTGAAGTTAATCGTAGTTTGCAAAGGTTCGCCAACTCGCGGAAATCAGCCAACCTGATGTAAACTACAGCCATGTTGTCACGCGTGAAACGGCCGGTTCAGGTTCTGTTCCTGCTTCTGGCATTGGTCTTTATTGGCGCAATGTTGTGGAGCCAGTGGGATGAGTTACAAAGCTATCGGTGGCAACTGCGACCCCTGTGGCTATTGATTTCGGCCGGGCTCGTCGTCGTCAGTTGGAGTTTAGAAGTGGCTATCTGGCAAAGCTTGTTACGACTGGTGGGGGGAGATTTGTCATATGGATATGCTATCCGCATCTGGTTTGTCAGCGCCTTGGTTCGCTATATCCCCGGCAATATCTGGCAACCTTTGGGCATGACCTTGCTTACCTATCGCCGCGGCGTACGACCTGAGGCGACTCTGACCAGTATCGCACTCTATCAAGCCATCACTCTATTGGCTGTAGCTCACATTGCTGCCGTATACTTTCCCCTAACCGCCAATATGGGCATGTTGGCTGAAATGACGACTGTGCCTCTAGCACAATTGGCGGTGTTCCTGGCACTACCGGTGCTGCTGTTTCTCGCCCGCCCGCAATGGCTCGTACGTGCAATGAATTGGGTGCTTGGCAAGATTGGTCGTACGGCTCTGCCGGTCGAACTTAGCACCATGGACTTACTGCGGGCGCTGGGTCTTGGTGTTGTCGTTTGGCTGACATTGGGGGCTGGATTTGCGACCCTGGTGCTGGCAATTAGCGATCTCTCCCTCTCATACCTGGCGCAACTGGCATCCCATTTGCTGGTAGGCTATCCTGTAGCCTATGCTGTAGGTTATCTCAGTTTTATTACGCCCAGTGGTCTGGCCGTACGCGAAGGTATGCTGTATCTACTTTTGGCCCCGATTTTGGGCGGAAGTTTGGTCACCGTCGCCGCCTTGGCGATGCGCGTCTGGTTGATCCTTGGCGAACTAATCGCCGCCGCCATCAGCCTCATCACCTGGCCCGAACTCAGAGATTTGCTCAGGCAAGGTGACGTAGCGAAGCCGGTTCCAGAATAGATGCTTACGCAAAATCACCGACAATTTTTTGCGATCCTGGTCTCTCATCTGACAAGATGAAAGGGTGGCAAGGTGATCACTTCCCGACCAAGTCATTTATATTAGCGAATTCTGGAATAATCGTCGAGGCTATTGGCGCCAGTAGCAACAAAAATCTGTAGTGGTATGATAATCTGGCATTGCTGGCGTCGACCCAAAATACATTGTTCCGAAGCCACACAAACATACTCGAAAGACCTGCGATAATCTGTCAGATTTGTGTTTCCTGCGTCCCGTTTATCATCCATGTCTACACTCAAAACACGTTTTAGGCGCGTCCAACCTGCCCAGGTCGTCTGGCTGCTAATAGGGCTGTATGTGCTTTTTTTCGCCCTGAATAGCATCCAGATCCATCGCGCCTTGCAAACTCATACTGCCGATCTGGGTCAAATCGACTTGGCTGTATGGAACACGAGCCGCGGACGGTTTGTGCAAGAAATCAAAGGGGAGTTGATTTCCACGCGGCTTACCGACCATGTCGAACCCATCTGGATCCCCGTCAGTCTGATCTACTGGCTATGGAACGATGTGCGCTCCTTGCTGATCCTGCAAACCATCGCTCTGGCTATTGGCGCCTGGCCTCTCTACCTGATCGCCCGTCGCCGTATTCGAGTTTCTGACAGCGCATTTGTGCAGGAGGATTTCGAGCGCACGCTCTACCGAGATCGTGTACTTGGCGTTGCTCGTGGCAGTAGCAGGCGGAGGCGGGCGCTGCAGGGGTGGGGACCGGTGTTTCTCGCCTTCATCTACCTGATGTACCCTGCCCTACAAGCGGCCAATCTCACCGAGGTTCACGCCATTGCCTTTGCCGCTCCCCTTATCCTCTTCGCACTCTGGTTTATCGACAGCGGCCGTTGGATCAAATTCGCCGTCGTGGTGATTTTGTTGGCTCTTGTCAAAGAAGAGGCTGCTCTACTAGCTGCTGTACTTGGTCTGTACGGATTTTGGCGGGCGCTTTCTGACCGTCCCCCAGTTCCCGACGCTGTAGATAACTCGCCGCCGCCTAAGCGTTGGCGTAGCGCCCTTGTCCTGACCGCCGGCGTTACGATACTGTCCCTGCTATGGTTTGTGGCTGCTACCTTTGTCATTGTGCCCAGCTACGCCGCTGATGTATACGATAGCAGTGAATCGACCTATTTCCAGCGCTATGGGCCTCTGGGTGAGAACGCTGCTGATATCGGCAAGGCCATCGTCACCCGCCCAGGCGATGTGTGGGTTATTGCCAGCACGCCGGGCCGTGTTCGGTATCTGGTAGGATTACTGCTGGCCACAGGTGGGCTCGCTCTCTTCGGTCCGGAGATCCTGTTGTTGAGCCTGCCAATCCTGCTGGCCAACGTACTCAGCACATTTGAAGCGCAATGGTCTGGAGAATTGCACTATTCGGCCCCCCTCGCCGCCTATTTCATGGGCGCTGCCGCCTATGGCTTGCACCGACTCGCTCAGCTATTCAGCCGTCGCCGTCTGCTTCGACCCGCAAAGACGGGAACACGTGTTGGCCTAATTGCACTGTTCATCGCCCTCAGCTACCATATCTTTGCTGGGTCGACGCCTATAGGACTGAATTTTCGTTGGCCGGCCGTGGGTGAACACGAGCAAAGCCTCAACCGCTTCGTCGAGCAGATTCCCGCTGATGCGCCGCTTGCTGCCACAACTGCCCTTGTGCCTCATGTTTCGCACCGAGAGTACATTTACAAGTTGCCCAACCTGGGTAATGCTAAATGGGTTCTTGCCGATGTTTCTGGAACCACAGATATGCATGCAGCGGCCCTTCAGGCACAACTTCGCCAGCTAGTCGACGAAGGTTGGGGTGTGGTAGATGCCGCGGATGGATATCTGTTGTTGTCGGAAGAAAGGGTCAACACCTTGATCCCAAACGACTTCTATGATTTCGCCCGGGTTGGCGACTCCGACCAACTTATCCTCGACCAGTCTATTCAGGCCCGCTGGCCAGGTGGGACCGCTTATCTTGGTTACAGACTCGAGGATCAACCCAAGTGGGGATTGACACACATCACACATTATGTGCAGACGGGCGATACTCCATTGAGCCCTTACTTCTTCGTAGCTTCGGCCGAAGGTGACGTCATCGACGATTCGGTTCTGCGCCCGCCTCCGGCCTTGCAGTGGTATAACAAAACCCGTTGGCAGCCAGGTGAAGTGCTGGCCTTCAAGAGCGCCTGGTTCATGCCGGACTTGTGGCGGCCGGGTATTGCCTTCAGTGAGAGCGAGGACATACCCTCAACAGCCGCTGATCCCACCCAGCGTCTAATTCCAACCCAAATCACTGGCGAGTTGACCTGGGAATGGCATGAGAACGCCCTCTGGCTACAACCCTGGCAGCGGCCCGGCAACAAACATGCACTTGAGATGCTGGATGACACAGCGTCTGTCGATCTTGATCGGCTGAGACTGCCCGAAAATGGAGCATCTGTTTGGCTGCAAACATCTCCTGCATCCAGTGTGCCTGGACAAGATATAACTTTCCGCCTGGGTTGGCTTCTGGACACCCCCTTCGACCAGGATTACACGCTGTTTGTGCATATCCTCGATAGCCAAGGTCAGCGTCTGGCCCAGAAAGATCGCTCACCCTATCATTTTTATAGCATACCCTCCTCCACCTGGTCCGAGCAACTGCCCGTTATTACAGGTCATAGCGTGCATGTGCCGGCCGATCTTTCGCCGGGCGCCTACGACATCCTGGTTGGCCTCTACGATCCGGCCACAAACGAGCGGGTATCTCTTTCCGGCATAGATGCTAAAGCAAGCGATGCTGTCATTGTCGGCCAGCTCCAAGTGCGTCGCGGCGATGGCGTCACAGCTACGCTGGGGCAGTAACCGGGCGCGCAACATCACCCTACTATGCGAATAGGCATTCTCACTCACAATTACCCCCGCTTTCCCGGCGATTTTTCCGGCACATTCATAAAGCAACTGTGCGAGGAACTGGTGAGTCAGGGTGAAGAAGTCTGTGTGATCGCCCCTTTTGACGATGCTTTCGATCCTGTCGTTCTTCACCAGACCAACCCCCGGCTGTATCTGTACCGTTATGCTTGGCCCGACAGCGCCCACAAACTAGGCTATATGCGTACCATGCAGGCCGACGTGCGCATGCGCATAAACACATACTTGTTAAGTCCGCTGCTCTTCTTGCGGGGTATCCAGACGATCCAGCGAGTGACAAAGGAACAACAACTCGATATCCTCCACGCCCATTGGGCGCTGCCCAGCGGCTACACGGGTGCTATTGCCAGCCGCAGGCTGGACATCCCTTTGGTCGTCAGTATCCCGGGGAGCGATGCGCTGGTTGCGGGCCAAAATGCTCTATTTCGTAACATGGTACAAGTTGCCTTCAATCAGGCCGGCTTGATCACCGCAAACAGTCGTTCACTACGTGATGTGGTGATCGGGCAACTGGGAGCCGACCCAGACAAATTCGAATTGGTAATCTACGCTGTTGATCCTGACGCGTTCGTTCCTGATGACACCGGAACCATCGCACTACGCGAGCGTTTAGGTATCCCGCAAAATGCATTTGTATTTCTTGCCGTGGGACGGATGGTGTACAAAAAGGGCTTCGATGTATTGCTGAAAGCGTTGGCTGATTTACAAAAAATAAGGGCAAAACAACACCCTGTTGCCAATGTACCAGAAGTGCACACATTGATGATAGGCGAAGGCGACCTGTGGAGGGAATTGCAGCAACTTGCCCATAATTTAAGATTAGTGAACATCCACTGGCTGGGCGATATTCCCGTCGACCAGATGTCGGTACGTTACAACGCCGCCGATGTCCTTGTCATGCCCAATGTAACTAAGCCGGCGACGGGGCTGGGCGTGACGGTGCTGGACGCAATGGCCTGCGGCAAAGCGATCATTGGCAGCGACACAGCGGGGAATCCATTGGTGGTAGAGCCTGGAGTCAATGGTTTTATCGTGCCGGAGGGCGAGCCACTACAACTGGCCGAGGCTATGTGGCTGCTTGTGACAAATCCAACATTGGCTAAAGAAATGGGGGAAAATAGTCGCCGTCTGATCGAAACCCGCTTTGGCTGGCCGCATATCGTACGTCACTATCGGCATCGTTATCAGTTGTTAGTGAATGGGACGCTACGGCTTGAGGATGTAGAATAACCAGCATGTCTGGTCCCAACCCTCCCCGACGGTGCCTTGTTACTGGCGGCAATGGTTTTATCGGTGTGTATCTAAATGAGTTACTCGCCGCCCGCGGCTACGAAATCGTCATTTGCGACCGCACTTCACTGGCCGATAGTCTGTCCGACCTTGACAACGTGCATTTCGTGCAGGGCGAATTGGTCACGTTGTTGGCAGATCGGGCGTTTTTGCGAAATATCGATACAGTCTTTCATTTGGCTTGGGCGCACATCCCTGAATCAGCCACCCAGAATCCAGTTGCGGATATCCAAGACAATCTAGTGATGACTGTGCGGCTGTTGCAAGCATGTGTCGAGCAGAGTGTGCGTCGTATCGTGTTCCCTTCCACTGGGGGAGCAATCTACGGGCCAGTCAAACAACTGCCTGTGCCGGAAACCCATCCCACCCGACCGATTTCAGCCTATGGGGTGACCAAGCTGGCCGCTGAAAAATACATCGAACTTTATCACTATTTGCACGGCCTTGAATACGCGATCCTGCGCCCCTCTGTTCCCTATGGCCCCGGCCAGGATCCATTTGGGCGACAAGGAGCGGTCGCTGTGTTCATGGGTAACATCCTTGTCGGGCAGCCAATCAGCATTTGGGGCGATGGCGACACTATTGTCAGAGATTTCTTCCATGTATCCGATCTGGCTCGGGCCTGTGTGGCGGTGATGGAACATCCCGCCCCCGCCAACGTCTACAATATCGGTGGCGGCCAAGCGGTCAGCCTCAATCAACTGGTCGACTATCTCAACCAGGTGGTTGACCCCGACCATGGTTTCGATGTCCGATACGCCCCGGTCCGCCCATTTGACGTTCCTCGACTCGTGCTTGATATTTCTCGCGCCCATCAGGAACTCGGCTGGCAGCCCGAGATCGACCTGATGGCAGGGCTGACTGATACCTGGTTGTGGTATAAAGATGTCTGGAAAAAATACTGAAGTCTGAAGCCTGAACTTATTGTTCACACTGATATCTCGATTATCAATCAACAACACTGCTTCCACCAAGAAATCCTAACAATGCCTCTCAACCTAAACGAATACCAAAAACTGGCTCTGCGTACAGCCGGCACCCGTGACGACCACGACCGCACCATGCTCTACACTGCCCTCGGACTCAACGGCGAAGCGGGTGAAGTGGCTGACCTTGTCAAAAAAGTCTTCTTCCATGGCCACGATTTCGACCGTGACAAACTGAAGAAAGAACTGGGCGATGTGCTCTGGTATGTAGCCATTATGTCCGATGCCTTGGAAATGAGCCTGGAAGAGGTAGCCCTACATAATGTCGACAAGTTACGTCGCCGCTACCCCGATGGTTTTTCACAGGAACGATCCCGTAATCGCGAAGAATAGGCTCGAACTTTGATTGGATCCTGGAAGTTTGCCCGAAACAGAGCGCGCCGCCCAAGAGATCCTCTCACTGCCCCTCTATCCCGAACTCACAGATTCACAAGTCGATTACGTCTGCGATCTCATTCGTCGCTACGACGCTGTTACATGAGCAAGCAATACGCGCCAGGCGCCAGGCGCCATCTATTGGCTCTGCTGGGCCTCATCCTAATTGCCTTCGCTCTGCGCGTTTACGAATTGGATGCCCAGAGCTTCTGGTACGATGAAGGTGTGACAGCGCAGGTGGCGCAACTGGGGGTGGGTGAGCTGGCACGCTGGACAGCCGGCGATATCCAACCGCCGCTCTATTACTTGTTTGCCAGTGGCTGGCTTAAGATCACACCTTTTGGCGAATTGATACTGCGTTTCCCCTCGGCGCTGTTTGGTACATTGCTGATCCCCATTTTGTGGGCACTGGGGCGGCGCTTGTGGAATGAACGAGCAGGGCTGCTGGCGGCATTGGTGGCTACGACCTCTCCGCTCCTCGTTTACTACAGTCAGGAAGCGCGGATGTATACCCTGTTGGTTCTATTGGTGTCACTGGCGGCCCTGCTTGTAATCAGGTTGTTGGAGAGGGGCAAAGAGAGACAGTGGAGGTTGCTGGCGGGTTACGTTTTTGTGGCGCTTACAGCCATGTACACGCATTACTTCGCCGGATTTGCCCTGCTGGCGTTGGTTTTGTATTGGGGACATGTCTGGTGGCGTGCTGGTCGATCGCGGCATCAATTACTTGAGTTCTTGGCTGCCAACGTAATTATTTTCGTAGGTTATTTGCCCTGGTTGCCCGCCATGCTCAAGCGTTTCACGGTCGATAGCAGCTACTGGTCGGGGACATTGAAACTGGGGGATGCGTTGCTCGACATAGGAATCAACTTTACGACCGGCGCCACTGAAGTTATGTTGGAAGGTGATGCTGTTGCTTGGCTGTCTTGGTTCGGGCTGGCGGCGATCTTTTGGCTGGTTACCATCCTGTTGGGCGGCCATCGTGGCAGACAACGCCCTCTCATGCTCCTTCTGCTATGGGGTTTGCTACCACTTCTTCTCATTCTGGCGCTGGCATATCGCACACCCAAATTTAATGCCCGTTACCTTATGGTGAGCTGGCCGGTTTGGGCGTTACTGGCAGGAGGAGGAACCAGTTTGCTCTGGAATGGAGTGAGAGCATCGTTCCGGGAATCACGCATTACATACCACGTATTACGTTTTGTAGCGGTTGCAAGTCTGATTATGGTGTTGCTCGCACACAGCCAGGGACTGCGGAATTGGTACACGGATGACAATTTCGCCAAATCGGCCTGGCGGGAGGCGATATCGTACATGTATAACCATCGTCTGGAAGATGAGGCTGTTATGTTGGTGTCAGGACACGCCTATCCGGTATTCGACACCTATGTACCGCAGCGCTTCGGCCTTGAGCGGATCAGGCTGCCCGAGTTAGAGATACTGGATGTGAACGAGACCATTGGTTGGGAACAAGCCGCCAGTGCCCTCAACGAAACTCTTGCTAACAACGGAGGAGTCTGGTTGTTCCTCTGGCAGGATGAGGTCGTCGATCCTACAGATGTCACAATATCATTGCTGGATCGATATGCCGAACCTCAAGCTGTGCCCGATTATGCCTATCTGGACCTGCGTCACTATCGCTTTCCACCCGGACAGACGATTCCCATCCAACCTCCCGGCATTGATCCGGACATCACATTTGATTCGCTATTGCGTTTGCACTCTTACCAGAACCTACAAGACGGAATCTGGTTCTACTGGCAGGCACTTCAACCCGATTTGCCCGATCTGCAAGTCGCCATTACGATGCAAGATGCTCAAGGTCAGATCCTGTTCGAAGAGGATATGAGACCAGTAGGATATAAATTCCCTACAAGTCATTGGCAAACAGGTGAAATCTATCCGGTCTGGTTACCCCTGAGCGTTGCGACAGATGATCTGCAAATCCACATGCTGATATATGATGCCGATAGCGGGGAAGTCTTGGGGGAAGAGACATTTAGCACTCATTTTGTAACCCGGTAGACCTGTAGACTGGTAGACCTGTAGACCGGGACAAACGTCGCCTGCCGGAGTCGGCCTGGTTTACCGATCTACATTCAGTACGCCTGTCAACCGTGCTGCGAAGACTGGATAATTTCAATGTGTGGTGATCCCATTGCTTGTCAACTTGCATTCCTTACGTCTCGATCTGTAGAATGGTGTAACGCTCAGCATTAACAGACTCAACTACATTGGTACTTCTAATCATGGCCCGTAACGATAAGAAACAACAGAAGAAAATCCAGCGCAAGGCAGCAAAGCGCAAGCAGAGACATCAACAACTGGCACGCCTGCGACAAGGGTTCACCACGCCCTCTCTTCGGAATACACAGAATTGGCCAATTCATGAGATCCTGATTACCGAAGAATGGCGGGATACGAGTCAACTCGTTCAGATACTGTTCTCTCGCCGCGGCCCCAACGAACAAGTCGCAATGGGGATGTTTCTGGTCGACCTGTCCTGCCTGGGTGTGAAAAACGCAATGGGGCTCATCACCGACGTCTACCGCTTTGCCGAGAATGAACAAATCATACGTGACCAGCAGAAATTGATACCAGCCGATCGGGATCTAGTCGCAAAGATCGTGCGAGAAGCTGTTGCCTATGCTCAACGTCTCGGCATTCGACCGCACAGAGATTATCGTAAGGCACTTATGGTCTTTGGCGAAGCTGATGCGGATGCCTGCCACGAGACCATTCCCCTTGGCGGAGATGATGGAAAACCACACTTTCAGCCAGGGCCAAACGACAATGTCGAGCAGATCATGCGCAAGCTCACAAAAGCCGTTGGAGTGGATGGCTTCCACTATACAATACCTATTGGCCCATACGAAGACTTTGATTTCGACTAGCAAGTTGAATATCGGTAGCTTTGGCCCTTCTCTTTCCATTCTGATACACTGTTTTTCTCAGGCCCGCTCTCCGGCAGACTTTTCACCACCAATGTCGGTGTTGGTCAGCATGTCTGACCTTTTTCCGGCTCTACGACTTTTATGAACCAAGCATCTGTATGGCTGTCCCAATTCATGTTTCCAAGGATTCGGGCGGCTGTCCTGTTGGCAATTGCAGTACTTGCATTGGCAGCATGTGGCAGCAGCTCCCTGGTGTCTGATGCCAGCATCGAGCCCACCACCATCAGTCCCAACGCCGATGGTGACACCGATGTCGCCAGCATTGCCTATACTATCAATAGACCCAGCTACGTCTCAATCTATTTTGTGGATGAAATGGGCGAGAAACACTATTTTCGCCGCGAGCGCAGACGCTCCGATCGCGACTACAACGTCTTATGGGGTGGGGTGATCGATGGCCGAGTCCTACCCGATGGCGAGTATACCTGGGTGATCGAGGCCAGCGATGAGCAAGGGAACGTTGAGCGCGCAGAAGGTGCCATCACCCTGATTGAAGCTGACACAAACGCGCCGAAATTTGAGAACTTCGCAGTCAATCCTGCTATCATTACGCCCAATCAGGATGGTATCGACGACCGTGCCTCTATCACCTATTGGCTGAGTAAAGAAGTGAACGAAGTGCAAGTTTACCTTTACGATCCCACCGATCCTGAGAATGCACGTGGTTCTGAGATCGCTGGCCCGTACAGCCCCACCCGCAGGTATCCCTTATTGGAGCAAGAACGGGAAGTCGAATCTACAGAGCCTGGTTTCCACTATTATGACTACGACGGCGGCATTGATCTAGGCGCAGACCCACCGCAGGATGGCGATTATATCCTGGTAGTCGAAGCTAGAGATTTCGCCGGGAATCACACCGTTGTGACCAGCACCCTCACTATCGATAATGGCGGAAAACCCCGTGCCGACATCGTTCAGGGTGAAGTGACCATGCTGGATCCTAGTGACGGTGATCTCAACATACCCATTGGTGGCGCACTCGTATTCACGGCCACCATCGAGAACTACGGCAATGTGCCTATCCGTACGGCTGGGCCCTGGCCGGGTACAGAATATCGATCCGATCAGAACTACAACACATTGGCCTACGATCATGAAGAAGAGAGCTGGTTCGAACAATCAGGCACTTGGCGTTTTGCCCTCAATTTTCAATCGAACTTCGGCCAGGACTTTCCATTTCGTTATGCAGTAGGCCGGCGCCAGGACCTGCGATGTGAAATGATCGATGGCCGCGAGCAGTGTTTCCTCGACCCGGGCGAGCGGGGATTGGTCTATGGAACCATCATCTGGAGCGGTGTCCCCCCACGCAATCCATTCCGCATTTGGGGAGGGCTATTGCACGAGGATGTCGAGGTTTTCAATAATTTCGCCGATGTTCAGGAGATCGAGATACTTGATCCGGAGCAATAAAGTTTTGCCTTATCGGGATTTCATGCGGTCGTCGATGGACACGTGTTGCGTGTTGCGTGTTGCGTGTTGCGTACTGCAATTGTCATTGGGGTTATCTCCGAGCTATTATTTACAGCCTGATCATGTTCGATCTCTTTTCTGATTCACATGAACCTGGGTGTCGTTATCGTCAGTTACAATGTGCGAGATTTGCTTCACGTGTGTCTGACCTCACTTTACTACGATATTGCACATACACCTGAATTGCAGGCCACTGTAGTTGTTGTGGACAATAACTCACCTGATGACAGCGCAGATATGGTGGCGGAGGTATTCCCTGAGGTCGAGTTGATCACCACGGGTGAGAATCTAGGGTTTGCCGGGGGAACTAACCGGGGGTTGTCGGCTCTGGGATTTGGTACTAAACCCCTCCAGGCTACTCGACCTGATGCCATCTTGCTACTGAATCCGGACACAGAACTCCACACAGGCGCCCTTGCCACCCTGACTCGATTTATGGCAGACACTCCCAGGGCGGGCGGCTGCGGCGCCAGATTAACCTATGGCGATGGTAGTTTTCAGCACAGCGCCTTCAGATTTCCAGGCCTGACCCAACTTTTTCTAGACCTGTATCCTCTCCACCACTGGCTGATTGACACCCCCTTCAACGGACGGTATCCCCGCCGACGCTATAGCGGAACCGACCCTTTCTCCGTTGATTTTCTTCTCGGCGCAGCACTCATGGTACGCTCAGATGTCATAGACACCGTTGGCCTGCTGGATGAGAGTTACTTCATGTATGCAGAGGAGATGGATTGGTGCCGCCGTATCCAAGATGCAGGTTGGCCTTTGTATTGCATTCCAACTGCACACATCACACATTACGAGGGTCAGAGTGCTCGCCAGTTCCGCAGCCTGATGACCGTCGCCCTCTGGCGCTCGCGCTTGCGTTACTACGAAACCTACTACGCCAGTTGGAAGCGCCGCGCCGCACGGCTGCTCATCTCACTTGGCATGAAAAGCCATGCCAAACGCGCCCGGTCTGCCTACACGCATGGCCAATACGACGCCGACGAACTGCAAAATCGCCTTGCAGCCTACCGCCAGGTCCGCGACTTACTCTGAGCATGCCACCGGCCTAGCAGCTATACGGTGGCAAGGTGGCAAGGTGGCAAGGTGATGGGGTGGCAAGGTGACAAGGTGGCAAGGTGATGATAAGCTTCCCAAGAATTATATCGAGTGAATCTGCACCCGACCACCCGACCGCCCACCCGCCCACCCGACCGCCCGAC
>PIVW01000890.1 GCA_003353825.1 Chloroflexota bacterium | reverse complement strand
CGCCGACGGGGGGTACTTCTGCTGATTCTGCTATCGACTGCAAAGATGATATCATCGACGCTGCCCCTGCAGATGCCACCTATATTCAACATGATCCTAGCTGCGAAGGTCAACAATTCAAGATGTCAAGGAATGCACACGACAAGATTTGTGATGCTATCCGCGACCTCGAGTGGCCCACCAATGCTAGAAAGATACATGAAGGAGGACATGGCTTCACATTTGGAGCTACGTACGCGGGAAAAACCCCGTACTTGGGTGAACTAACTACTGAACATACAAAGTTGGTCACTCTGATAAATGAAAGCCTCCAAAACTCCCTTGATAAACAACCCGGGGGGCAAACGTTCCGCTGGACCTCGCTCCAGGTCAATGTGGGAGGTGTCTATCCCTCACACACTGATAAAAACAATTACGGAATGTCTGCCATATGCCTCTTGGGAAACTTCCAGGGAGGATACTTCCGATCGGCAAACGGCTTGGCCCTAGGTTGTACCGACAGGTCAAGCTGGACTCTGATAAATGGATCAGTGCCGCATTGGTCGGAACCCCACAAAGGTTACCGCGTATCAATTGTGGCATTCTATCACAACTTCGAGAAAGATCTCTCGGTGGTGGAAAGAGCCAGGCTGGTGAAACTCGGGTACCGAACTCATCTGACGGAGGGCCTAGAATCACTCGTCCCCAAGTGGATACCAGAAAAGCTAAATGAAGAAACTGTATCTGCACAAGGCGGGGCCGGAGCTGAAAATCCTAATAGGCGCATTGTTGAGTGCGCCTGTGGGCCAGACAGCAGGCTTGGACAAAACACAGTATGGTCATCCAGGTGTGACGTTGTGCGAATCACCCGTGATGACGACCTGCGATCGCCTGAGGGCGTATCAAAGGGAAAGAAAGCATGCAATGGAACCGTTTCTACCCTGGCCATGGGGTCTCTCCCGTGCACGGCCGAATCACCGTGGCAGAAAATAAACTGTGCCAAAAGTCCTGAAACGGCTGCCAAGGTTGCTCAGAAAAAGGAAGACTGGGAAGAAATGATGGAGGGGTGGCTCAAAATTCTCGATACCAACCACCAAAATCACGGCTATGTTCTCTTCGAGATCCCCACTGGCTGTGGTTACTGGAAACATCCTCTGGTCATAGGTATGTGTCAGAAATACAACCTGATAAGGGTTAATCTGCACGGGTGTATGTATGGGTTAGTCTCAACGGCTAAGGCCACTGAAGGCGTTCCCATCAAGAAACCCTGGACGTTTGCTACAAATAGTCCATACCTACAGTACCTCCTCCCGCGTCTTTGCACCGGGGGGCATCAACACACCCCCTGCCAGGGGAGCGACACCAAACGTACGGAGGGGTATACCGACGAACTGGTTGCCACCATTCACCGTGCATGGGCTCTCCAGGTCCTTGACAACCTAGATTACAAAAAGAATACTGGTGTGATTGCGTCGCCCATGGATACCCCTTGGAGGGGATCCCTGGGAATGATGCGCCACGGGTTGGCTCAAGTCCCGGAAAAAGTGTGTGCTATGCCTGGTATCACTTCCTACTCTACGCAGTCTACCACCACTACTGCCATTGCTGCCAAACATGCTGATGCCAGCCGCGCCGCCCCTGCCGCCACCACTCGTGCCGGCAGCTGCAGGAGCGGCGGCAGCAGCGACGGCGGCAGTAGTGCACTGGCTAGTGGTAGTGGTAACGGCGACAGCAT
>PIVW01000312.1 GCA_003353825.1 Chloroflexota bacterium | reverse complement strand
CCCAGTGCGCCGGCTGTCCCCTGGCCCAGGCCTGTCGCGGCGACAAGCTCCCTCCCGACCGCATGCGTCAGGTCTTCATTAGCGATCACCGCTCCGTACTGGCTCAAGCCCGCACCTACGCCCAGACGGATGACTTCCTAGAGGACATGAAGCTGCGTTCGACCGTCGAACGCCACATTGCCGTCCTCGTGCGCTATCTCGGCGCTCGCCAGGCCCGCCGCCGCGGCCTGCCCAAGTGCGATTTCCAGGCCAAGCTTGTCCTGAGCTTGTCGAAGGGATGAACGCCACCATAACGACGCTTCGAGAGCGCCGCTACTTGACCATAATTTGAATTCTGCAACACTCTCAGGGTTGGGTGTCGGTGTATGCGAGGGGCCGGGCTGCGTCTCCGCTGTTGCGACCGTGGTTGGATCGCTTATGACGATCTCCGTTGCCAGCGGGCTGGCTTCGGCAACCACAATGGGTTCCGGTTCCGGTCCGCTGAAACCCTGCACACTGGCACAGGCCGTCATCAGGAGGACGGGAAGCGCCAGCAAGCACTTGTGAAGACAACTGCTCATGTTTGTCAATTACCTGGCCCCGCTGCTTCCTCAGTGACCGGCACGGCAGTTGTATGCGCGGCTAATGTTACATCCACTGCCACCCAGACCAGGCCGTCGCTTGTCTGTACCTGCCACCAACTGCGGTCGACATTGCTACCAACAATAGGCAGACTCTCGCCCGGCTGCATTGAACCGACGATATCAAAATCCGTGCCAGGTCCTGCACGCAAGTTCGTCGCCCTGGCGCCCGTGAAAACTGTCGGCAACTCAGATTCACTCAAAGCGACAGGCTGTTTGAGCCAGCGATCGAAAAAGGCAACGGAACTTGCCATGGCTTTATTAAAATTCGCCGAAATATTATGATTATCACGCGGGTACGCGTGTAACTCGATCGGCATGCCACTGTCGATGCCCTGCTCGTGCAGTATCTCCGAGAATTCGACCGGTACCGTCGTATCTCCCCGGGCGTGGTGGAGTTGGATGGGTCCGGCTAGGTCTTCCAGAAAGAAATTGGCCGAAATCGACTGCCAGAATTCAGGATTTTCTTCTGGTGTACCGTATGCGTAAGTCAAACTGTTGCGCCAGCGACCACGCCTGCTATAAGGGCTCGGCGTCGGTGTGGGACGATCACCACGTCGCCAGCGAGTGAGGAGATCCTCATAGGCGCCGACAACGCCGCCCCAAATAACACCCGCTTTCACGTCCGGCGATACTACCATCGAGCGCAGCGTGATCCAGCCGCCCATCGAATGACCCCACATACCGATGCGATCGGGGTCAGACTCGGCGTAGTTTTTCATTGCTTCTACGGCGTTGAGCACGTCGATGGTGTAGCCAGGATGACTGTATGCGCCTTGGGCGTATCCCTCGGAATTTCCATGCCCGCGATAATCGGGACGGAAGACAATGTACTGGTTACGGGCAAAACCATCGACATAAGCCACGTAGCGTTCAGTGGTGCGGTATTGATATGGAGGGATGTACCCGTGATTAAAGATAATGACCGGCCATCCGCTTGCCGGTTTCTCACCCCTGGGTACGGTCAATAGGGCGAAATTCTTGTCGCCTTCTGAAAGATAGGAGGCGATATAGCGGTCGTAGTTGACGCCGGGCTTGAGTTCTCGCTCGATCGTCAATCCTTCACCCGCATAATCTTGCTGTCTCAGATACTCGATGGACAGAGGGTGAATAGGGGTTTGTGTGGGTGTTGGGGTTTGTGTCGATGTCGGTGTGAGGCTGGGTGTTGGTGTCAGCGTCGGCGGAATCGACGTGGAGGTATGGGTGGGCTGTACGGTTGGTGTGGCGGTAGGGGGAGACGTTACTGTAGCCACGGGACTTGCTGCGACAGCGACGATCTCCTGGTTATCAGGTTCAGCGTCTTTTTCGCCCCTAGAGCATGCGGCGACGAGCAACAGCAAGGGGATGAGTAACAACAATCGCGTGCGATGGGTCATCTGCGATGGGTCATCTGCGATGGGTCATCTGCGATGGGGTCATCTGCGATGGGTCATCTGCGATGGGGTCATCTGCGATGGGGTCATCGTTGAAGGTGTCCTGTGTGAGAGGTCAGTGATTGTACGGCGTAGTCTAGAAAACTGAAGTGCTGCTGATCGCAACAATGAGAGACTATGCCGGTTGTGCATGGAGTGCTATGGTGAACACCGTTCCTTCTCCCTCTCGACTGTCGGCGGAAATTGATCCTCCCTGGGCCTCGGTAAGCGATTTGGCGATGGCTAATCCCAAACCAGACTCTCCTTCCTCTATATCCCGGACTTCATCACCCCGATAAAAGCGTTCGAAGATATTGGGAAGGACATCTTTATCGATACCTTCACCATTATCCTGAACCAAGAGATAAACATTTTCTTCATCGTGTCTTGCGGATAGGGTAATTTCTCCACCTTCGGGTGTAAAACGCACAGCGTTGCTGACCAGGTTGTTGAGCACCTGAGCCATGCGATCCGGGTCTACCTCAACCTCCGGCAGATCATCATCCGCTTGCACACTCAAGTGGATATGTTTGTTATGTGCCTTCGTGGCATGGGCGGCGGCTGTGCGCTCTAGCAGTGTTTTCGGCATACAGTATTGGCGTGATAAAGATAGTTCGCCGGAATCGGCCAATGAAAGTGTGCGTAAATCATCGATGAGATGTTGTAGATGCAGTGACTCATCGTGCATGATCTCGTACATCGCCGGCGTTCCCTCAAGTTTCCCATCTGCTAAGGCTTCAGTGTAGCCCAATATAACGCTGAGAGGGGTGCGCAGATCATGGGCGATGTCGGCCGTCATCTGCCGGCGCAGTTCGGTGCCGCGCCTCAGGTCGCTGCTCATCTGATTGAACGAAGCAGCCAGATCGCCGATTTCATCCTTATTCGTGACTTTCACCTGCCGTCCAAGCTCACCGTGGGCAACAGCCTGTGTCGCTGCCGTGAGCTGCTTGACGGGGCGAGAGATGCTACGCGCCAGCAAGATGCCGACCAATAATGCGATCAAGGTGGCGCCGATAGCGCCAAAGAAAATAGCCAGGTTGACGCTGCGGATAAACGCGGTTTCAGGTGTCTCGCGAGGGGAGGCGAATGGGAATCCCCGCGATTCGAAAATAATCCGTCCCACCGTCTTCCCCTCGACTTCGATCGGCACAGCGCTGGCTTGGTCCAGACCTGATACTCGCTGCCCAAGTCGGTAGTGTCCGCGACTGTAGATAACGATATCATTCTCGTCTATGAGTGTCACGGGGGCTCTTACAAAATCTCTACCTCTTGGGTTACCCGGTCTTTGTAACACAATCGCCTCGACCTCATTCCAACCACCTCGCTCTTCATAAACGTCTGCTAGATTTGCGATCATGTCCTCTTGATAACGATTCAGTACGAATTTATCAAACTCGTGCTGCGTACGCTGCACAACGATGAGCGCGACCAATAACGCGCCAATCAGACCGACGAAAAGAAAGGCCAGAGTGAGTTTGAGGGTGAGAGAACGCATGGGTTGGGAGGTTGGGAGTCGGTCGTCAGAGGTCAGGTATCGATAGAGAAGCGATAGCCGACGCCGTAGACTGTCTCGATGTAGCGAGGTTTTTTGGGGTTGGGCTCGATCTTTGTGCGTAGGTTACGGACATGGACGTCGATAGTGCGTTCGTAACCTTCGTAGGTGTTGCCTTGCAAATGATCGAGTATGTCGAGGCGTGAGCAAACATTGCCCGATACTGTAATCAGGATCTCCAAGATACCGAATTCGGATGGTGTGAGATCAACTTGGCGCTCACCAACAGTGACCCGGCGGTTATCTCTATTGAGAACGATGTCTGCAGCTTGCAGCATTTCCTTGTCCTTAGATTCCTTGGAGACACGGCGGAGGACCGCTCGTACACGCGCTGTCAACTCCCGCATGCTAAAGGGCTTGGTCACGTAATCATCCGCCCCTAGTTCAAGACCGATCACCTTGTCATCTTCTTCGAGTTTGGCCGTTAGTATGATGATGGGCGCGTCATATCCTCTGCCATACTCGCTCAAAAACTCATAGCCTCCCATCTCTGGCATCATCAGATCGAGGATGATTAGATCGGGGGATGTTCGTTCAGTTGTTTGCAAAGCCTCCCGGCCATTGGCGGCAGTAAGCACGCTGAAACCCTCTTGTTCTAGGTAGCTGGCGACCATTGTACGCAGGTTTTTGGCGTCATCGACGACCAGGATGGTCTTGGGCATAGGAGTTTCCAGTTGCAGCGTGCAGCTACTTCGGTATAGCCACAAATTCCAGTTGCATGGTCACTTCATCTTCGACGGTATCGACTGCCTCGGCATCTGGAATGAATAGGCCGAAATCCTTATAAAGAATGGTGACGGTAGCCAGCCCTTCGATGCGGTCAGTCGAAACTGGCGTCACGCTAACATCGAAAACTACAGGATGGGTTTCGTCGGTTACGGTCAGATTACCTGCGATCTGGAAATCAACCGGCTCGCCAATGTTGGCACTCTCCGGCAATCCAATCACTTCGGTGGGCGCGAAGGTGACAAATTCGTAATCATTGGTCAGCAGTATGCGATTCTTGACGGCTCGATTTCTGAAATTACTGTCTGTCTCAAGCGTGCGTGCATTGACCAGGATCGTACCAACTTGAGAAT
The DNA here is from genome assembly GCA_003353825.1 of Chloroflexota bacterium. The sequence continues at coordinate 2,298 of PIVW01000312.1, read as the reverse complement.
TGGCCGGTTTGGCGAGATCGATGGCGATCTGGCCTGAAACCTGGTCGGTAATACCGATAACCCTCTTGCCTTCGCCCCGCAGCACCTCTTCGATGATAAAGCGAGCTTCTGACTCTTCCTGCACGATCTCGAAAATAGCGGGAGCATCGGGGGAAGGCTCAGCCTCTTCTCTTGCAAGCTCAGGCGCCTCTTCTGCTTCTTCCACAGGTTCGGGTGTTGGTAAAGGTGAGTCGGCCGGCTTTGCAGAAGCTTCGATTGGTGCATCCGTTTCTGCAACTGCTTCGACCGTAGCCTCTGCCTCAGAAACAGGGACTTCAGTGGGTTCCGGGGAGAAAGGTGTAGCCGTAGGTTCGGCTGCCGATTCTTGCTGTTCTACCGCAATGGGTACCACTTCGATGGGGGCACTAGCCTCTTCCGGCGTCTTGAAAAAAGAATAAGCCAAAAAGGCCAGGACGATTACGGCGACGATAGCAACAACGGCAACGATGCGTTTCGTAGTCATTCGTGTCAACTCCGATAAATATGTATCAGGTCAATAGGGTGTGTGAAAGTCGTTGTATTTGCAATGATAGATCAGGTCGGCTCAATTGTCAGAGGGAAGTTCTCGAGCCCCGAGCGTCAGTGGTAGCTCGACCCTTTTGTCATCTCGAAGAACGATTATGTTTATCGTTTGGCCAACAGTGGTGCTAAACACTAGATAGCCATTCAGATCCGAAAAGTCGTTGATAGGTACGCCATCGATTTCTATGATCAGATCGCCACCGCGCCCTGTGCTAGAATTTGCACCGCGCAATCCCGCTTGATCTGCCGGCCCGTCGCTAGCCACACCAAGCACATAGGCGCCCTGTGTCTGCGGAAGATCAAACGTGGTTTGGTCGAGCAGTGAGATTTCGTCAGCAAAACTGACACCCATATAGGGGTAATCGTACACTCCCTTTTCGATGAGTACAGGAATCAAACGCCTTACTGCCGCCACCGGAATCGAAAATCCCACGCCCGAGTTGGTGCCGATGCTCGTGGCAATAGCCGAATTGACGCCAACCACTTCGCCATCGAGATTGAGCAAGGGCCCGCCCGAATTGCCGGGATTGATGGGGGCATCAGTCTGGATAACTTCGGGTAGCGAATAGCTACTGCGAGGACCATTGCGCTGCGAGCGCAGACTGCGGTCGAGTCCGCTGACGATACCTAATGACATAGAGCCTTGTTCGCCGAAAGGATTTCCAATCGCCACCACAAATTGCCCTACTGCAATAGCTGAGGCTTCTGCCAAAGGGAGCGCTGCCACATTTTCCGGCAATATATCCACCTTGAGAACAGCCAGATCGCTGTCTACGTCTCGACCTATCAGTCGGCCGGCCTTACGCTCACCGCCGGCGAATGTGATTTCGAAGGTACGTCCTTGATCGACAACATGGTTGTTGGTAACAATATGCCCATCATCGCTAAACACGAAGCCACTGCCGCTGCCAATAGGGGGTACGATGATGAAGACAACGGCGGGGTTGGTTTTGCGATAAAGGTCGATGAGTGTCTTTTGTAAGGCATTGTCTGCACCTTCGACCGCCAGCGGCTCACTGTAATTAATTTGAAGGGGTTGCTCCGATTCTGAAGGGGGATCGGACAAGCGATTGAGCACTTGGGCTATGATCGCCTCTGTGTTAACGGCATCGGGATCGCTTTCGATAGCGGCAATGCGCTCTTCGATGCCGGCCTCTACTGTTGCTACGGCGCTGGCAATGACCGCGTTGGCTTCGCCACCGCTCATGGGAGGTTCTGCATTGGGCGGGAGGGTTGCTGCACAGGAGCTGAGCAAGATGGCCGGAAAAACAAAAGTAATCAGAGAAACCACAAGTCTGGAGCGGATCATCGGTGTCATAGGTGTGTGTGGTGATTGAGCAGGATACAAGCACCTGGCACTGTATCCAAAAAATACAGTGCCAGGTAGGGGGAGGAGTAGGTTTAGATCAGAGAGCGTCGCTTTAGCAAGCATCGCTTCAGCAAGCGCCGCTCTCCGAATTGTGAGGTGAAACTAGAAGCTGAACGTGGTTGATGTGATTGAATCATTGGAGGGTGGGGTGATGTTCCTGTCGCCGAAACCACGAGGACCGGGGCCTCTCTTGCCATGGTCACCGAAGCCACGGCCACCGAAGCCTTTCATACCAAAGCCGCGGCCCCGATTGCTGAGAATCTGGTCGGCCTGTTCCTGGGTGATAACGCCGGCAGCAACGGCTTCATTGACAGCATCTTCGTAGAGATGTCGCATGTTGTCTTGCAAGCCCTGTTCATTCAGATAAT
>PIVW01000889.1 GCA_003353825.1 Chloroflexota bacterium | reverse complement strand
GCCTCATATTTGGAATACCTGTGTGATATCTCCATAACTTGAGATGAATGCACATACGAGTCGATTCTGGTCGTTCATTCGTAGGGGTGTAACGTTTACCATATCCGAATCAAGGGCAAGTAGTTGGCAGGAGCCGTGGGCGTGGCAGTTGCGGTCGAGGTTAGGCTGGGAGTAAGTGAGGGTGTGTGAGTGGGAGAGGGTGTGTGGGTTACGGTTGGTGAGGCAGTCAACGTTGCGGCGGGCGTGTGACTGGGCGTCGAACTGAGGGTGATGGTAGGAGTTTTGGTAGATGTGGCTGTTGGCGTGAATGTCGGCTGTAAGGTAGCTGTAGCTGAAGGTGTGGAGGTGAGCGTCTGGGTTGCTGTAGCCGTGGCTTGAGATGTAGACGAAGGGGTGACTGTAGGCGCATGAGTCGTACTGGGCGTTGGCGTAGACGCAGCCACACCGGCCGTACACATCGCGTATAAACCTGTCGTACGATAGCGACGCATCCAATACACACAATCATCCTTTAGATCATAAGGATAGAAACTGTTCAATTGCCTTGGTAGTTGATAGTGCGCAACTAGTGATATATGCTCTGGGTCCGACACATCGTACGTTTGCAATCCATCCCATTTTCGCAGGTCGAAGCTATTTACAAAGTCGAAGCTATTTACAAAGTAGAGTAAGTTGTCTTTAGCTCGTATGCCTATCCCACAGCCGGTAATCGTGTTCCATTCTATTTTTCCCAAAAGAACAGGCTGTGCCGGATCGACAACGTCGACAATGCGAATCCCACACAGATTATGTCCGCTACCCAGGTCTTCGTTAGTATTGAGATAGAGCTTATCTCCAGACACGTCGAAGCTATATACATCAAGCGTTAATTCCCGCAACCGGTCGTCACTGATAAGCACAGGCGCGGTAGGGTTCGAGAGATCGTATATCGCCATATCGAATGTTTGTAATCTTTGTGATGTTTCACCTTCACAATCAATTCTTCGCACATACGCTCGTTGCCCTGCCAAAGTTAGGTCGGTTACAGAACATTCATCAGCATAAGTGGAAACGAGTTCTGGGTGGGAGAGGTCTGAAATATCGTAAACTAGTATTGGATCTGTGGAAGACTCTGACAAATGTAAATAGCGGTTGTCCGCGCTTGCCTTGATCAAGCCGGGGAAACCAAATCCATAAAAGCCCGGTCCTCTGAACAGGGCTACCTCAACAGGTGCGTTTGGATTCGAAACATCGAAGATATGCACGCTACCCCCGTAATCCCCATACCGATACAACCACTCAAATGCATACAGGAAGTCTCCTTGCACATCAAATTCTTCCCATCCCTGACTTTCTTCCCACCATTCCTCATGTTCCGGCACCGGTATCACCGATAGTTGCTGGGGTGACAGTGGGTTTGAGATGTCGTATATGACAATGCTATGAGGATACTCGGAAGATATTCTCATACTCGTATACACCACATCTCCCCTCACTTGAATTCCTTGACCCCGCTGGTCGAGTGGCGTCAATGGCGCCAAGGATGAGGAAGGTACATCTATTCCGCCGACGTTCCTCATCGTAAAAGTGACCACAACAAGGGGAACCAGCGCCCCGATCATAAGCAAAATCCTGATCCTGCGTTTCATAGGTCTTAACCTCCTTTTCGTCCAAGTTTAAAATGGTTGGCCCGGTGCAAGAATACTCTCGCACCGGGCGTTCAAATTCAGTCGTTAT
>PIVW01000311.1 GCA_003353825.1 Chloroflexota bacterium | reverse complement strand
ATATAGCCACGCGGTCGACCACACATCTTACAGCGACTACGCTCTCGCACCTTGTATTTTCGGCGCTGTTCACGGGTACTCATACATTTCTTGGCCATTCAATGATTCTCCTCAACTTTTAACGCTTAAAAGGCACGCCAAGCAGACGTAGTAATTCTCGACCTTCATCGTCCGAATCGGCAGAGGTAACGATCGTGATGCCCATACCACGGATCTTATCAACTGTATCGTAATCGATCTCGGGGAAGACCAACTGTTCTTGAAGACCAAGACTATAGTTGCCGTGTCCATCAAACGCGTCAGGGGAAACGCCTTGGAAGTCACGTTGCCGCGGCATCGCAATGTTGATCAGCCTGTCCAGGAAGTTCCACATATACTGGCCGCGCAGTACGACACTAACGCCAATGGGATTGCCTTCACGTAGTTTGTAAACCGCAATCGATTTGCGGGCCCTGCGAACAACAGGTTTCTGGCCGGTAATAGTCGTCAGATCGCCGACTGCGGCCTCGATGGCTTTGGGGTCTTGCAATGCCTCGCCAAGACCAATATTGATAGAGACCTTTTTCAGGTGAGGGACTTGCATCACATTCGTATATTGAAAGCGTTCCATCATGGCTGGAACAATTTCTACTTGGTAGTGTTCTTTCATCCTAGCTGCCATACGTCAACTCCTGCGGCAGGCCGGTGCGGCTTAATCGCCCGGCAGCTTACCGTTGCTGGTGTTTTCTAGTCCTCTTGTGAGGAAACAAGCCGCACATTTGAGATATGAATCGGACCTTCACGTTCGATGATGCCGACCTGGGTTTTTACATTGCCGGTGCGGCGCTGATGTTTTTTGATCAGGTTCACGCCCGCGATAATAACATAGATTTTGTTCGGATCCTCGTGACCCCGAGCATTTTTTTTGCAAACGACCGATTGCACTTCGCCCGATTCACCTTTGTAGTTACCGGACATAACCTCAACTGTATCGCCTTGACGAATTTTGGATTTCATCATTATCCTCCTACAACACTTCTGGTGCCAGACTGACGATCTTCATATATCGACGATCGCGCAGTTCTCGTGCAACCGGGCCAAAAATACGAGTCCCGCGAGGGTTTTTGTTGGCATCAAGGATAACAGCGGCGTTGTCATCAAAGCGGATGTAACTGCCATCGCTGCGTCCAATCTCTTTGGAGGTGCGCACGACCACAGCTTTGACGACCTCCCCCTTTTTGACAGAACCACCCGGGGCGGCCTGCTTGACGCTGGCGACAATGACATCGCCAACCGAAGCATAGCGGCGCATGGAACCACCCAGGACACGGATACAGAGCAACTCTTTGGCGCCGGTATTATCGGCTACTTTCAAACGAGATTCTTGCTGAATCATAGTAAAAAACTCCAACGCGGGCAGTTGAGTCTAAAGAGCGCCGTCCGGGGTCTCGACAACAACCCAGCGCTTGCGTTTACTGATGGGGCGTGATTCACGAATGTAAACGATGTCACCTTCATCACAGGCATTGTCTGCATCATGAGCATGGTACTTCTTATGCGTACGTACGACTTTGCCATAAAGGGGATGGCGATGGACGCGCTCCACGCGCACGACAACGGTCTTATCCATTTTGTTGCTTACGACGGTTCCGGTGAGAACCTTGCGTTGTTCTTGTGACATGTTATTCGACCTCCGCTGCCAACTGACGTTCACGCAGGATTGTCTTGATGCGAGCAATGTCGCGCTTGACAAAGGTTAGTTGGTTGAAATCACGGTGCTGCCCTATCGTCATATTGAAACGCAGGTTCATCATTTCCTCATAAGCTTCATCAAGCTTGCTCAGGAGTTCGCCTTCCGTCAAATCACGTAGTTCTTGGGCTATCATCATCAACCTTCCTCGGACCGCTTAACAAACTGGGTAGAAATCGGCAACTTGTGTGATGCCAACCGCATGGCTTCTCGAGCAGTCTCTTCTGGCACGCCGGCCAATTCGAACAGAATACGGCCCGGCTTGATCACGGCCACATAATGATCAACAGCACCTTTACCACTACCCATGCGAGTTTCTGCCGCTCGCTGAGTTACCGGTTTATCGGGGAAGACACGAATCCACAATTTACCACCACGGCGGAGGTAACGGACGATGGCACGTCGAGCGGATTCAATCTGGCGACTGGACATCCAGCAAGGTTCTGTGGCCAGCAGGGCATACTCGCCAAAGGCAATACTACTGCCGCGCCAGGCCTTGCCGCGCATACGGCCACGATGTTGTTTTCGATATTTAACACGTTTGGGCATCAACATGATCAATTACCTCATTTTTGCGGGATTAGACCGTCAGGGGCTCGCCTGGCAGAATTTCACCTTTGTAGATCCAGACTTTGATGCCGATAACACCATAGGTGGTCGCTGAAATCGTATCAGCATAATCAATATCGGCGCGCAAAGTATGGCGGGGGATGCGGCCATCACGCACTGAGTCGACACGTGCCATTTCTGAACCACCGAGACGGCCACCGACGCGTATCATGATGCCTTTGGCGCCTGCACGCATGGTGCGCTGAGCTGACTGGCGCATGGCGCGCTTGTGGGATACACGTCGTGCTAGTTGCTCGGCAATGCTCTCGGCCACAAGCTTAGCATCTAATTCGGGGCGTTTGATTTCCTCGACATCGACTTTGACACGTTTGTCGGTCATTTCCTGCAACGATCGCCGTAGTTCATTGACCGTCACACCTTTGCGACCGATGATGATGCCAGGTTTAGCAGCATGAATTTTGAGATGAACTCGCTTAGGTGCTCGCTCGATCTCTATTTTGGATACACCGGCGCGCTGTAATTCTTCGCCGATTTTCTCACGAATCTCGCGGTCTTCTGCCAACAGGGCGGCGTAATCCTCACCCTCTGCGTACCAACGAGAAATATGATCTTTAATGATTCCGAGCCTGAATCCGGTGGGATGTACTTTGCGACCCAAAATAGGCCTCCTTAACGTAATTCCTTAGCGCTCTTCAAGCAACACGGTTATGTGGGAAGAACGGCGCAGGATGGGCTTCACCCGGCCACGAGCACCAGGAAGGAAGCGTTTCGCCGTTGGGCCCTCATCTGCGTAGATCACGGAGATCCACATATCTTCGGGCGCCATGCTTTCGTTTTCCTCGGCATTTGCTAACGCCGATTGAACGGTCTTGCGCACTTCATTTGCGGCAGTTTGGGGCATGTGGCTCAACGTGTCTGCAGCCTCGACAGCTTGCATACCACGAACCAAATCAAGCACCAATCTTATTTTTTGTGCTGGGATTCCAACATATTTGCGCTGAGAGCGAACTAATAGAGACATCTGTTCAACCTCTTCGACCAAGGTGGCAGGAACGACTAGCGAACTCTGCTGCCTTTTTCTCTAAGAATGTGACCGCGATAGAAACGCGTCGGAGCGAATTCACCTAGTTTGTGGCCTACCATGTTCTCAGTAATGTAGATCGGGACATGGCGTCGGCCATTGTGGACAGCCAATGTGTGTCCAACCATCTGCGGAAAAACGGTGGAAGAACGAGACCAAGTGCGCAAAACACGCTTCTCGCCCTTGCGATTCATATCTTCGACCTTGCGCAGGAGTTTACGATCTACGTAGGGTCCTTTCTTTAGTGATCTGGACATTTATATGCTCCTACTAACGACGCTTCTTACCACGGCGGCGTACGATAAATTGATCGGTTCGTTTGTTGCGGCGGGTTCGAAAACCGAGCGCCGGTTTGCCCCAAGGTGTTTTGGGACCCGGCATACCGACCGGTGAGCGACCTTCTCCTCCCCCATGCGGGTGAGAAGCAGGATCCATGGCCGAGCCACGGACCTCAGGGCGGCGGCCCAACCAGCGCTTGCGACCGGCTTTGCCAAGGGTAATATTCTGGTGGTCGGTATTGCCAACCTGGCCGATTGTCGCCATACAACTCAGGCGAACACGGCGAGCTTCGCCACTGGGCAGGCGCAGTTGGGCGTACTCGCCCTCCTTTGCCATCAACTGGGCATAGGTACCTGCCGAACGAACCATCTGGCCGCCACGTCCCGGTTGCAATTCGATATTGTGGATCAGGGTACCGAGTGGGATATTGATCAATGGCAGCGCATTGCCTGGGCGTATCTCAGCATTAGGTCCGGCGTTGATCACATCGCCAACCTGCAAGCCAAGAGGCGCCAGAATGTAGCTTTTCTCGCCATCGTCATAAACCAGGAGAGCGATACGAGCAGAGCGATTGGGATCGTATTCGATCGAGGCAACACGTGCGAACACGTCTAATTTGTTTCGTTTGAAATCAATCAGGCGGTAACGGCGCTTATGTCCACCACCACGATGGCGGACAGTCAATCGCCCCTGATTATTTCGACCGGCCTTTTGTTTAAGTGGCCTGAGTAGGAACTTCTCCGGTGCTGAGGATGTGATTTCCTCGAAGGTCGAGGCCGTCATATCCCTGCGCCCAGGAGAAGTAGGTTTGTAGACCTTGATTCCCATGGGATTAGGACTCCTTGAGTAAGCTTTCGCCTGAGTCTTAGGCGACCGTAGACGATACTTAGCTTGATTTGCCGCCTACGTACTTAGCGAATGATAGATGAATGTGGTGCGTTTACACACCTTCGAACATTTGAATCGAATCGCCCGGTTGAAGTGTAACAATTGCCTTCTTCCAAGGAATCACCCGGACGGCAGTGGCGTTACGGCTGCGGCGGCGGGTCTTTGCCTTCACGTTGATGATGTTGACAGCAACGACCTTGACGTCAAAACGTTCTTCGATCGCCTCACGAACCATGTGTTTGTTGGCTCGACGATCCACTTCAAAAGCATATTGATTCGAAAAGTCCTGAAGATCTGTAGTTTTTTCGGTTATGACCGGGCGTTTGAGCACTTCATACGGATGCATGCTAGGCCTCCTCAACCACAGGTTGTTCATCAACATCAGGCTGTGCCTGCTCATCCCCCAGGAAAGTTTCCAGAAGGGAGAGCGTCTGCTGGGGCACGACTATGGTTTCGTAACCAAGCAGGTCACGGACGTTGATGTAACCGGCCCGTAGGGTCTTTACGTTAGGCAAATTACGGGCAGACAGCTCGATATTGCTATTGGACTCGGAGAGCAACACCAAAGCACTACGATCTACATCCAGTGCGTTTAGCATGGCCACTATATCTCGGGTACGAGGGGCGTCCATTGCCAATTCATCGAGCACAATGATTTGCTCTTCGCTAGCTTTGATACTCAACGCGGATCGCAGAGCGACGCGTCGCATCTTACGTGGCATACGCTTGCGGTACGACCTGGGCTGAGGCCCGAAAACGGTGCCGCCGCCTCGCCACTGGGGGGCACGAATGGTGCCCTGGCGAGCACGTCCAGTGCCCTTTTGGCGCCAAGGTTTGGCGCCGCCACCGCGCACTTCGCTGCGCGTCTTGGTCTTGTGCGTGCCTTGGCGGCGGTTGGCAAGTTGGCGTACCAAAGCCTGATGCATAACTATTGTGTTAACTTCAGCAGCAAAGATGGTGTCCGAAAGATCAATCGAACCGACTTCACTACCTTCCATATTTCTAATCGATACCTGCATCGCTGTCACCTACCTTTTGTTCTTCCGGGCGGAAGCGACCGTTATCAGACCATTCTTGGGGCCGGGAATGGCGCCACGAACGGCAAGCAGGTTACGCTCGGGATCGACTTTGACGACACGTAAATTCTGTACGGTCACCCTTTCATGGCCCATATGTCCAGGGCTTCGCTTACCTTTAAACACTCGCCCCGGTGTAGAACCGGCGTTGGCGGCCCCAGGTGAACGTTCGCGATCTGACTGACCGTGGGTCTTTGGTCCGCGGTTGAATCCGTGTCGCTTGATACCGCCCTGAAAGCCTTTACCCTTGGAGGTACCAGTGACATCCACCAATTCTCCCTCGGTAAATAGGTCGGCAACAAGCTTTTGGCCCAATTTGTAGTGTTCGAGGTCAGAATCCTGGATACGGAACTCACGCAGGTTTTTCAGTGCCGGAGCGTTGGCTTTTTTTACATGTCCGCGTTCGCCACCGGTAAGTCGTCGCTCTTTGATATCACCGAAGCCTAATTGCACAGCGGCGTAGCCATCTGTAGCGGGTGATCTGAGTTGTATGACATAGCAGGGTCCGACTTCCAGTACAGTAACCGGTATCATTACACCTTGCTCGTCAAATATCTGGGTCATACCCAGTTTACGTCCAATAAGACCAATCATGAGATGTTGGTTTGGGAGGGAACTGCCAGTGCCTCATTACGAAAGCACCTCATCATTCCGCTACCCACCTCCTTTTCAGGTGTTTAGGAGTATGCGACGGCAGCTTAAGCCCTAGAGCTTAATTTCGATATCGACGCCAGCCGGCAAGTTGAGCCGCATCAAGTTGTCAATTGTCTTGCTGCCTGATGGCACGACATCGATCAAACGCTTGTGCGTGCGGATTTCGAACTGCTCTCGGGAATCCTTATCGATAAAGGGAGAGCGCATCACTGTAAAGCGTTCGAGTTTGGTCGGTAGGGGGACCGGCCCCACGACCTGGGCGCCTGTCCGTTCAGCAGCCTCTACTATCTCGCGAACCGAACTGTCTAACACGCGATGGTCGTACGCTTTGAGCTTGATGCGTATGCGCTGTTTAGCCATTCATGACCTTCCAGAAAGTGGGGAAACGTTAGAAGGAGCGAGCCACCTGGGCAGCCCTTTCCTCAAAAATTATTATTCGATAACTTTGGTGATGACGCCGGCGCCGACGGTACGACCACCCTCACGGATAGCAAACCGTTCGCCAATTTCCATCGCCACGGGCACGATTAATTCGGTCTCGACGAATATGTTGTCGCCTGGCATCACCATCTCGACACCTTCCGGCAACTCCACCGAGCCTGTCACATCCATGGTTTGGATATAGAATTGCGGCCTGTAACCCTTGAAGAAGGGAGTGTGACGTCCACCCTCATCCTTCCTCAGTACGTATAC
>PIVW01000888.1 GCA_003353825.1 Chloroflexota bacterium | reverse complement strand
AGACAGTCTCCTACTGGACTGGCTCTCAATGGTGTTTGACAACGGCCGACCCTGAGTCTGTGGGTACCGTCTTCAGGAATGACAATTTGAACCTCTCCAAACCCTCACACATCCGGGTGGTGCTCCAGGATGAGGAGGTCCTACTAAGGTTGGACGGAGAGGCTTATGTCCCTGATTCCACTCAGTCTACCCAGCCTGTAGCGGATATTGATTATGAGGATGATGATATAGAGGAGGATGATGCTGCCCCCTTTGTCGCCCCTCAGCCCTCATATAACTTAGCTCCTCCTTCAGTGTTTGACCAGCAGGTCGAGAAGGAACGTCTTCGGATTGAGGAGGCCCTCCAAAAACAAGCTCAGGAGGATCAGGCGCCGCTCGACGTCGATTCAGCGGAGTATCTTCAAGCCATTCAAACCTTACAACGGTATTCACATGTAGTCAAGCCACAGGCCTCTACCCCCGCGAGGCAGATGGGCCATGCAGTCAAGGCTAAAGTCAGCAAGGAGTTTCTCCTTCTCACCGCAAGTGATTTCGGGGGCTACCTGGAGGGTATAGCCGATACCCTGAAAAAGAACAAGGCTACCAAACCTGTCACACTGTTTACCTGCCCTACCAAACAGTACCGGTTTCCTGATGGATCCAGCTGGCAGCTGAGCCACGCCGAGGACCAATCTGACGTGGAGTTGCTGATGGATGAGGTCACCCATGTGTCTGGCTTCTTCATCCAGCGTAAGAGGTTCCATGACATAGAAAGCCAAATGTGGGCGGCTACTGGCGCCTCAAGTCACCTCGATCATTTTCTACACGGCATTGATCAGGCTCTAGGGAGTGTTCTCTCCAAACTCGACAGTTTACAGGGTCATGAGCAGTTTACGGAGCTGTTAAAACCCATCAGGGATTCGATCTTGGATGCACAGCTCATGCGTAGGGTTGCCGGTGGCAACAACATTCATTTGATGCAAACCTGCATGACTTCAGGTGCCAACTTCCAGCTCATCAGGAGAGATGCTGATCTGTACTACCATCACAGACGCCTACTAGAGTCGGACATCGTCCAGCTCCGATCACTACCCTTTGGCCAGCAACAGCTTTATGGTCCTACCTTGGCAGCCAAGGCCAAGAAGCTGGGTGGACTGAAGCAGTCCTCAGCTAACGATGCTATGATGGTGGTCTCGACCAAGTTGTTGGCCGACAAGGCTGGAGGTGGTAAACCTCGGACACACCAACAGTCTAAGCAAGACTATCGCAAGAAACAACCCCGTGGAGGGGGTCGTGGTGGATCCAACTCTGGCTACACTAATGCATATGGGAGACAGGTGAACCCCAAACAGAAGGGGCCTTTTCGTGGACACCAAAGGGGTCGCGGTGGCAGAGGTGGACACAACAAGCGGGGTAAATCAACACCCCCGCCTCAACAGCCAGCTCAGGCCACCACCTCAGCTGCCTGAGAACTCTGTGAACACTGAAACCACTAACTGCCCGTGTTGCCATGATTTTGTACAAATGGGCTCTGCCCAGAACGTTATTAATATCACTAACTCACTTGCTGTTCGTCAATCAGTTTTGCAGGATGCACGTGAGAGTCATGGTAACCTTCCTAGTTCACTTGTTAATGTCTCGAAGAGTTCGCGGTCAGTCCTCGCTGATGGGATCTTGGATGCCGGTCGCGTACAACATTTACTGAACCATAATGGGGCAGTGAGACTGGACCCCGGGCCTA
>PIVW01000887.1 GCA_003353825.1 Chloroflexota bacterium | reverse complement strand
CTTTGTAGCCGTAGCTAGTACGAATGGCGGTACAACTACCAACACTGCCACGGCCACGGGCACACCGCCAAGCGGGCCCCCGACTGAAGGACATGACGTCACCCCCCCTGTTCAGATCGAAGGTCCGTCAGTGAGCGTCACCAAGGCAACTACTGACCCGAGTGATCGACAAGCCCAGGTGGGGGAGCTGGTCACCTTCCTGGTTGAGGTCACGAACAACGGCGACACCAGGTTGACCGTGGTGCCGCTGATCGATACATACGATTTCGTCTGCTTTAGCTATGATAGCGCTGACCCGGCGCCAGATAGCGCCGCCAATGGCACCCTCATCTGGCAGGACTTGACAGAGACCATAGGTAAGAATCTGACTCTCGGCAGTAGCTTCCCAGTGACTGTGACATTGCGCACTACCGCAGTCTGCGATCCGGCGGTAAACATAGCCACCGTGCAGGGCGCCATCGACAAAGACGGCGCTCCAGCGCAGGTTGTGGAAGATGATGATTACGTGCAAACCAGCCAGAGCCACGACTTCGGCGATGCACCAGATAGCTATGGCACGATCCTGACTTCCAACGGCGCCCAACATGCCCTCGCTCTCTTCCAGCCGCTAAACCTTGGCGCCACCCCTCCCGACGCAACGATAGATGGCCAGCCGGGGTCTGACGCTGACGGAGATGATCTGAATTTGGCATTAGACGATGAAGATGCCTTCACCAGTTTGCCGGAACCGTTTGCGGGCGGGAGCAGCTACTACCTGACTGTGCCAGTGAACAATCTCACCGGTGTTGCATCCACGCTGTACGCCTGGGTGGACTTCGACGTGAATGGTGTATTTGAGGCCGATGAGTTTGCTACGGTCGCCGTGCCCTACGCTGCCACCAGCGTGAACCTGATCTGGACCGGGGTTAGTATCACCCAAAAAATTGGCGACACCACCTACGCACGACTTCGCCTGACTACCGACGTTTTAACTGACGACGGAACTACTCAGGTAGACGAGCGTTCAATAGGGCTCGCGTCTGACGGCGAAGTGGAAGACTATGTTGTGGAGACGGTGGAGAGTGTATATACGTTAACAAAGGAACTGATCACAGCGTCACCGGTGCGGCCAGGTGAGCAGATTACATTCACCATCAGCATCGAAAACACCGGCGACACCGGGATCGTCTTCCTACCATTGCGGGATGAATATGATCCTGCTTACATGAGCTATGGCAATGGCATACAGTATGCAGATCCCGACTCGGATGACAATGTGAATGATGGAGTTATCAACTGGACGGACTTGACTGTCAGTTGGGGCGAAGATCTGGCGCCAGGCGATACATGGGACATCGACATTTACTTTACGGCCGTAAAAGACACCACACTGCTCCCCACTGGAAAGACGGAAAATACTGCCATCGTGCAGAATGCCTTGGCGGAAAACGATATACCGGTTCTCTATAGTGAAGCTTCTGCAGACGTGGAGATCATCCAACCAACGGGCGTAAGGGTGGAGAGATTCGAAATCGCCGCGCAAGTTCAGGGCGTGCTGGTCAGTTGGAACACTGTAAGCGAACTTGATATTGTAGGCTTTAACGTGCAGCGTAGCAGCGGTGGTAGTAGTACCTTCGAGACCCTCAATCCTGAACTGATCCTGGCGGTGGCGGCGGGCTCTGATACAGGTAGCGCCTACACCTATCTCGACAACAGCGCCTTACTCGATCAAACCTACCAAT
>PIVW01000310.1 GCA_003353825.1 Chloroflexota bacterium | reverse complement strand
TCCAAACCCAATCATATTTGCTGTTGTCTCGGCCTTCACTGTTTGTTTAGACTTTTTTCAGGGGAGTCAAGAGTCTGAATATGCACATTCTACCACGTAGAGATGACATAGGTCATACACAAACGCCGGACAACCCGCTACAATAGGCAGAATCCACACTGTCTAAAACAGGCGAGCCTCCACGGCTGAGTACCTGCCTGTCTGACAAATCTCGATCCAGGAGAGCATCCATGGGAGACAATCACAACGGCAACATCGATCTCAGACTGATGGATGAGATCTTTGAACAATACCAGGGCCAACGGGGCGTGTTGATCCCGATCCTGCAAAAAGCGCAAGATAAGTACGGTTATTTGCCCCCGGAGGTGATCCAACTGATTGCCAAAAAGCAGGGCATTTCGGTGAGCAAGGTCTTTGGCGTGGCGACGTTTTATGCCCAGTTCTATCTCGAAAAACGCGGGCGACACATTTTGCGGCTCTGCGATGGTACGGCTTGCCATGTGAAGGGCACACCGATCCTGGCCACGGCCATCGAAGAACACTACGGAATTGATGCTGGTGAGACCACCGCGGATGGCGAGTTAACGGTGGAAATCGTTTACTGCATCGGCTCGTGTGCGCTGGCTCCGGTGACGGTGTTGGATGGTGAGGTGATGGGTCGTATGCGCCAGAATGTGCTCTTGCGAACGTTGAAAAAACAAACCAACGCCGCCACTACGCTCTAGAATCGAAGGGTGATTTGATGAACACACCAATAACACTGATGCCAGAAAGCGAAACTTTAACTTATGTCAATGATCCTCAACACCGTTGGATAGCCGTCTGCATGGGCACGGGTTGTTCCTCTTCAGAGAGTACACGCGTGCGAGAGTCTTTACGTCAGGAGTTGGCCAAACAGGGTCTGGAGGATGAGGTCGAGGTGCGGCGTACCGGTTGTTTTGGCTTCTGCGAACAAGGCCCAATTCTAGTCGTTTATCCTGACGAGACTTTCTATACACAGGTAAAACCCCGCAATGCCAAAAAGATTATTGAAGAACATGTCATTGGCGGGAAACCGGTGGAGAAGTTATTGTATAAGGATCCGAGCAGCGAGGAGCAAGTCGAGAAGTGGCATGATGTCGGCTTCTATGGTAAGCAGCAGCGTGTACTTCTGGGAAATTGCGGTGTGATCGACCCTGAGAGCATCGGGCATTACATCGCCAAAGATGGGTACCTTGCCCAGCACAAGGTCTTGTCGACGATGTCTCCAGAAGCCGTGATCGAGGAGGTGTTGACCTCTGGGCTGCGTGGGCGCGGCGGCGGTGGCTTCCCTGCGGGGATGAAGTGGCGCTTCGCTCGCAATACCCAACGCTGGCCAAAGTATGTGATCTGCAATGCGGATGAGGGTGATCCCGGCGCCTTTATGGATCGCTCTGTGCTGGAGGGCGACCCGCATGCGGTGATAGAGGGCATGGTCATCGCCGGGTATGCAATCGGCGCAGAACAAGGCTACATCTATTGTCGAGCTGAATACCCGCTGGCAATCAAGCGCTTGGAGACAGCTTTAACACAGGCGCGTGCAGCGGGCTTGCTGGGCGAAGACATCCTCGGGTCTGGCTTCGATTTTGATATTATCGTCAAAGAAGGGGCGGGGGCGTTTGTATGCGGCGAGGAAACCGCGCTGATGGCCTCTATCCAAGGTGAGCGGGGACAGCCCTGGCCGCGACCGCCCTATCCCGCGGTTTCAGGTCTCTGGCAACAGCCCAGCAATGTCAACAATGTGAAAAGTTATGCCTATGTGCCCAGCATCATCCGTAACGGGGCGCAATGGTTCAAGAGTTTGGGCACAGAAAAAAGTCCGGGCACGGCGGTGTTCGCCCTAACCGGCATGGTCAATCGCACCGGTTTGATCGAAGTGCCGATGGGCATCACCATGCGGGAGATCATCTACGACATTGGCGGCGGCATCCCCTTCGGCAAAAAATTTAAAGCAGTGCAGACGGGTGGGCCGCTGGGCGGCTGTCTGCCTGAAGCCTATCTTGACATACCGGTAGATTTCGATTCTCTGCAAGCTGCCGGATCGGTTATGGGGTCGGGCGGCATGGTGATCGCCGACGAGACCACCTGCATGGTGGAATTCGCCAAGTTTTTCATTCAATTCACCTGTGCCGAAAGCTGTGGTAAGTGCCCGCCTTGCCGCATCGGCTCCACCCGCATGTTGGAAGCGCTGGAGCACATCACAGAGGGCGAGGGCACAGCTGAAGACCTGGATGAGATTAAATACCTGGCCAAGGGCATGGAAAAAGGCTCGTTATGTGCGTTAGGCCAACTAGCTCCGGCCCCGGTCATCTCCACCCTGCGCCATTTCGAAGAAGAATACCGCGCCCACATCGAGGACAAGTGTTGTCCGGCAGGCAAGTGCAAGGCACTGATCACCTATACCGTCATTCCTGAATTATGTACCGGCTGCATGGTCTGTGGCCGCAATTGTGCGGCGGGCGCCATCACCGGCGGCAAGCGCGAAATACATGTTATCGATCCGAACGCCTGTGAACGCTGCGGGCTCTGTTATGAGGTCTGCAATTTTGATGCGATTGAGATTACATCACCGCGATAATTGGCAGGCGAAAGGAGGCTGATTTGGTTGAATTGTGTGGTACGTCATGTTAAGATAATGGACGAAAATACCGTACTGTACAGTTCGTTTATTTGGAGCATCTAATGCAGCAGACAATTGGTATCGCCAAAGCTCGTGAAAACTTCTCAGAGATCGTCAATCGTGTCGCCTTCGGGCGAGAACGTTTTGTCGTCGAACGTCGCGGCAAGCCATTAGCGACCCTCATCAGCGCCGACGAATACGAAGAATTGATGAAATTGCTGGCGGAAGAGGGAATCAACGACACCATCCACGGCATCCCAGTGCGTGTTCAGTATGATGAAGAACGCTATTTTGTCAGCGACGATATCGTCGATCTTTATGGCGTAGGCCGTACTATGGCAGAAGCGAGAGAGGACTATTGGCTCGCCGCACAGGATGCTTACGCCGACCTCTCGGCACATGCCGACCGCCTGGCTCCTTACTTGGAAAAGCAACTCGATTATTTGCGTCAGATATTCAGCGAAGACGAGACGGGCGTGCGAGCACAATGAAAACACGCGATGTAGATCGGGCGTTGATGCGGAAATTCGGCTTCGAGAAAACCGAAACGCACCATCATGTCTATCGGCTATGGCTCGACGGCCGGTTGGCAGCCCGCACTTTCATCTCTCACGGCGAACGAGAATTGAGTCGATTTCATGTTAGCAAAATGGCAAGGCAGATGCGTCTCAGCAAGAGGCAATTTGTCGATGCGGTCGAGTGTCCGTTGTCACAAGAAACGTATTGTCGTTTGCTGCGAGAACACATGGCAGAACAGTAATCATGCAACCTATGAAAGACGAGTTGTTCGACGAACTAGTGCAAAGTATTCGTGAAGGTGGTGTAATCTTGCGCGGTGAGACTGAACCTTCACGGACATTTATTGTGGAAGCACCAGATGTCAAAGCAATTCGCGCGCACTTCAGTCTCACACAACACGAGTTTGCAACTTTGCTTGGCATCAGTGTGAAGACGCTTCAAAACTGGAAACAAGGCCGGCGCACACCACATGGCCCCGCGCGTGTATAGCTGCAAGTGGCAGAAAAGCATCCAGAAGCCTTATGGGATGTGGTTTATCCGAAGCGAACCTCAATGCAAACGACTTACGAAATCTCGTCACAACCTGTTCACGCCTTTCACGAAAGTGAAGCGGACGTTCAGGAATAAGGCAGCAGAACGTGAACCCCACCCAAACCCTCACCCGCTCTGCCTTCACCGCCATCGGCCTGGCAAGCTTGACAGAAGTACACCACTGATGTTCGAACCTAACTTCCAGCGCACCGACCTCCTCATCGACATGATCGCCCGTATCGAGGTGGCGCGCGACCGCATCC
Organism: Chloroflexota bacterium; assembly: GCA_003353825.1. The sequence continues at coordinate 3,037 of PIVW01000310.1, read as the reverse complement.
AGCGCGCGCCCATCGTCCCGCGCTGGGAAGCGGAACTGCGTCGCGACGCCCTGGCGCGCAGCGTCCATCACTCCACCAGTATCGAAGGGAATCCTCTGTCGCTGGACGAAGTCACCGATCTACTCGCCGGTCGCGATGTCTTGGCGCACCCGCGGGATCGTCTGGAAGTTTTGAACTACGCCGCTGTTCTACGCTACATCGATCGGCATTTTGTGGATCAACCGCAGCCCATTAGTGAGAAGACGATCCTGTTCCTGCATGCCCTACTGATGAAAGAGATCTTATTGCCCGAGGAGACGGGAAAGTATCGTCAGGTACCGGTCATTGTCGGCGTTCCTGCAACTGGGAAAGTCATCTACCGACCGCCTGCTTGGGAGGAAATGCCGGACTTAATGGCTGATTTTGTTGCCTGGCTTGTTAGTTCGCAGGCTGCGAAGTTGATGCCGGTGCTACAAGCTGCCATCGCTCACTACGAATTGGTGCGCATCCATCCCTTCGTCGATGGCAACGGGCGCACGGCCAGAACACTGGCAACACTCATCTTGGCCCGACGGGGCTTCGATGTCAAGCGTTTCTTTGCTCTGGATGAATACTACAACCAGGATCGACCAAGCTACTATGAAGCGTTACGCTCCGTCGATCCAGTTACGCGAGATTTGACCGAATGGCCGGAGTATTTCGTGCAAGGTATCGCCGTAGAGATGGTGCGGGTGGAACAGAAAGTGGCAGAGTTGAGCAACATGGTCGAGCCAAGCTTGAGCCAGGAACAGGTTACCCTCAATTCGCGTCAAATCAGACTTCTTGAGTATCTACGTCAAAGCGGAGGCAGTGTAAGTAGTCGTGAATATCAGGAGTTGTTTGCTGTTTCGAGAGGTACAGCCAGCAATGACCTGAGCGAATTGAAGAACTATGGACTGTTAGTAGTCGTTGGCTCCGGCCGCTCAATTCGCTATCTGCTAGAGTCTCCTTAGCCTTGATTGCGCGGTTATTTGCGCGATTATTGCGCGGTTATCCATCGAAATACGATATCCTGCTACATTCAAGGCGTAGATTTGACAAACTAATCAGCAAAAATCAACGTTTCTCCACGTTCATTTGCGTACCATTATCCCGTGCATGAGGAGCGAATCCATGCCTATTAGCCTCACTATCAACAGCAAACACATCACCGCCCCCGAAGGCGCTACCATCCTCGAAGCCGCTCGTTCGGCCGGGATCGATATCCCCACCCTCTGCCATCATCCCGACCTGGGTGATGTGGGTGCGTGCCGCATGTGCGTGGTCTCGGTGCAGAATGCGCGGGCGCTGCAAACAGCCTGCACTACGCCCGCCGCCGAAGGCATGGTGGTGGACACCATGAGCGCCGAAGCGGTCGAGTCCCGCAGATTCGTGCTGGAAATGTTGCTCACCGACCACCCCAACGACTGCATGGGTTGTGAAGTGGCGGGCGATTGCGATTTACAAGACCTGGTCTATGATTATCAGGTCGAGTGGCCCGAACACAACGGCGACCGCCACCAGTATGAGATCAACCCCGATCCAAATCCCTTCATCTTGATCGACCGCAATAAATGCATCCTCTGCAGCCGTTGTATCCGCGCTTGTAGCGAGATCCAGAACCGGGATGTGTGGAGCTTCGCCTACCGTGGTTTCAAATCCAAATTGGTGGCCGGGGCCGACCAGATGCTGATCGAGGCCGGTTGTGAGACCTGCGGCCAGTGTGTGGCCTACTGCCCCGTGGGCGCCTTGCAGGACAAGATGAGCCTGGGCCTGGGACGCGCCAATCAAGTCAAAAAGGTGCGCACCACCTGCTCCTATTGCGGTGTGGGCTGCCAGTTCGACCTGAATGTACGTGACAACAAAATCGTGCGTGTGACCAGCAGCGAGGATGCCCCTGTCAACGGCATGGCCCTGTGTGTCAAGGGTCGGTACGGCTACGACTATGTGCATCATCCAGACCGACTCACGCGCCCGCTCGTGCGAGCCAAATGGTTGGGGCTAGAGGCAGTGGCGGAGCGAGTGGCGAGTGGCGAGTGGCAGGTGATGAGTGGCAAGGAGACAAGGAGACAAGGAGACAAGGTGGCGGCCACCTATGCAAGCAACGGTGGTAGTGGCAAATCCGAAATTCCCAATCCAAAATACAAAATCTCCCCCGACACCTACATCGAAACCGATTGGGATGCCGCCCTTGATGTGGTCGCCAACAAGTTCACCGAGGAGAAAAAGGCGCATGGTGGTGATGCTTTTGCCTTGTTGGCCTCGGCCAAATGCACCAACGAAGAGAACTTCATCTTCAATAAGTTCACACGGCAGATGCTGGCGACACATAGTATCGACCACTGCGCCCGCTTGTGACACTCCAGCACCGTCACCGGTCTGGTGACTGCATTCGGAAGTGGGGCGATGACCAACTCCATTCGCGACATCGCTGAAGAAAGTGGCTGCATCTTCATTATCGGCAGCAATACCTCTGCCAATCATCCTGTCATCGGCACGAAAATCCGCCGCGCCAAACGCCATCGCCGGGCCAAGCTGATCGTGGCCGATCCTCGCCGCATCGACATCGCCGACTATGCCGACCTGCACTTGCGCCACAAACCAGGCACCGATATCGCCTTGCTTAACGGCATTATGCACGTAATCCTACGCGAAGGTTGGCAGGATGACACCTTTATCACCGAGCGTACAGAAGACTTCGAGCCATTCAAGGCCATCATCGAGAAATACACACCCGAAGCTGCCAGTGAGATCACCGGCGTTTCTGCCGAAGATATCGAACTTGCCGCCCGCATGATGGCCGAAAACAAGCCCAGTTCCTTGCTCTATGCCATGGGTATCACACAGCATGTCGTGGGTGTCAACAATGTGATGAGCTGCGCCAATTTGCAGATGTTGCTGGGCAACATGGGCAAACCCGGTGGGGGTGTCAATCCCTTGCGAGGCCAGAATAATGTGCAGGGTGCCTGCGATCTAGGCGGATTACCTAATGTCTTCCCCGGCTACCAGCGCGTGACTGACGACGCGGTACGGGAGAAAT
>PIVW01000886.1 GCA_003353825.1 Chloroflexota bacterium | reverse complement strand
CTGTCCCCAACCCCCCCCGGTCCGGCCACCCCGCAAAGCGGACGTGGCGAACGCGAGAGAAAAGGGGGACGGCGCAACACGATGCGCCGACCAAGGACGACCTCTCGCAACCGAAAAATCTCTGAACTGTGTCTGCCCTGCTCGATACAGATCTCAAAAATGCACCTGCATTGTACCCAGCACGACAAGAGCGTACAGCTCCGAGCGTTCGACTTACAAAAGATGGGCCAAAGAGACAACCACGTGTAGCTTGGTTTCGTCTCTTAGGCTCCGGGTTCCTAATTCATAATCCAATTCAACGTCACTCCTGCATCACCGCTCTGTCGATCAGCTTCCGTGTGCAGGCTTCGCCCCCCGCTTGACATGGGTTAGTGTGCTGAGGGGGCAGCATTCCATATCCGGGTTCTTCCATCCATTTCTGGCGATGCATGACCTACTTTCGAAGGTACCAGTATCCACTGCAGTGATCCTCAAACAAACGAGTCCGGTTGGTAGGCAGATGCCTCCCATGATGCCTTCATGTCTCGGCTGTTCTCAAGCCAGTCCTACTCCTAATCCGCTCTACTGGCACCTCCTGCGTCACTCCCAATAGACATCTGCTCCCTGAGCCAACGTTGTCGATGGGTTGGCATATATATACATATATGTGTCCACATATATGTCCGCATAATACCAGCCATGTGTCCATCGATCCACGTACATCCACATCCGATGCTCATCCGTCGCTACCAATTCCAAAGTCCTAAAAATCTGTTGAATCCAATCAATATCTAAAATATCACTCCACCTCTGATTTCTACTATCAGTACTCCGCATAACCATAACCGCGGGGGGTTAGCAAACCCCTCCATCCAGCAAAGCGTCCAGAAAATACCAAATTCCTCCTCCAGAATCATAAATTCTCGAGGGGATGACGATCCGATTGTATAGCTGATGGCTATCTGACCACAGACAAAACCCATGTATAGTCTGGGTTGGTGCACCTTCCTCTACTGGGAAGATGTCGCCCACATCCAATAATCAGAGCCAAACCTGAATACCAGGACGACCATCTGTGCCTTTCGCAAAGCATCAGCTCCAAATCGATATCATCTTCAAAATTGTCCAGCCCGCTAAGCCCCAAGAGGATTGGCGATGGCTCGCACAAATTAATACCCCCCACGGTCAAAGCTATCCTCCCCAACCCCACAGAATCGAGATCTAGCGGCTCGAAACATTACCGCTCTCCACAGACTGCGGGGTTCTGCCGCGCCAGCTGAACTGCTGAACTGCTGGCCGGCGCCCTGGTTATTACACATAACTGAAATACGCCACCAAGGCAAACACATACCTCCCAGGCATTGAGGCCTCTAAGGGTGCAGGACCTCATCTCTGCACAGGCTGACTGCTGCATCACTGGGCTAAAAGAAGGCCTGGAAACTACCCTGCAGCAGTGCCCCCCTTGTCCTGCCTGGTCCACCGCCACCTACTCTCCACCAAAAGATGTGCCGGCATCACACTTGTCGCGCGGGTCGGTGGGAGGCAACACCAACCGCGGCCAAGTCCGGCGGCCCTAACGGCCCGAAGGGCGCATGCCCTTCCCCTCCCTCAACTGCCCTTCCCCTCCCTCAACTATCCAGGTCCCAGGTGAAGACCTCCGTCACCTCCCCCTGGTACTGTTCCCAACCCCCCCCGGTCCGGCCACCAGCAAAGCGGACGTGGCGAACGCGAGAGAAAAGGGGG
>PIVW01000885.1 GCA_003353825.1 Chloroflexota bacterium | reverse complement strand
CGGCACAGTTACTAACGAACGGCAATTGATGTCGCCCTACTGCATATGGGCGTCAATAACTGGTACCTACAATATATAGTACCTGATGGTCTAGAGAAATGTGCCATTGTCAAATTAAGAGAGTTTCGAAATTCGGCTGTTTCGTGGCTCAAGACAGCAGCACATGCAGAATCATTTAACGTAAAGGTCTATGCGCTCTCCACACTACTAAGCCTTCCGTTATTAGCAATGAGGGAATACTCGGAAACTGTCTATCTCGGTATTATGGCAATAGTTGGCTTGCTGTTTATGTTTCTTGTCCCTCCATGGTCTTTAGTTCTTTACCTGATGTTGCTTCCAGTGTTTGTGGGGGTTCTCATACGCCATATTCTTATCGGCCGTACCCGCAACAACCTGGGGATCATGATATCGATGTTATCTTTCTTGATTTTGGCGTTTCTTGATATGGAATGAGATAGATAGATTTTGAGTTGAAAAGGTAGTGTAAAGTTTGTTCTGTAATTTTACGGAAGTAGGTCGTGGTGTATCCTCTTGTGACTTCAAAATCACTTTGAAGGAGAGCAGCCATGAGCTGCCAGCAGCATTACTAGAAGAGATCACAGAGCAAGGCATAGGGATACTGCCGGAATTGAACCGAGTCAAACTGGTCACACTAGCAACAACGGTGTATTCTATCTCCTGGGCAACCATCCTTCGGCCTCGCTCAGGACAAGCCTCGGCTCTACCAGCATATTGGTCAACCAGAATGGCAGGCTGAACTCGAGCAGCTACTACTACCCTTACGGTTCGAATCGAGGCGGCACCTAAAGCACATTAACAGCGAAGAGATATACGGGGCAGTATCATGAGAGCGGTCTGGCGGGCAGCGAAGGCTTGTACTACTACAACGCCCGCTGGTATGACCCGCAGCTAGCAAGGTTCGCGCAGGCAGATACGATTGTGCCTGACCCAACCTCATCTCAGTCACACAATCGGTACATGTATGTGGTGGGGAATCCGTTGAGGTTTGTGGATCCTTCGGGTCACAGACTGGAAGAAGGGACTGGAATGTCAACCTGCGGTGGTATTTGCACCGACAAGAATGGCTACGCAATTGTCGCCACACAACGAGAACGGCATCAAATTCGGAACAATCGTCGCCGATTCATGAATGCGCTCGCTTGGGTGCCTTATCTTGATACAGGTGAGGATCTCGCCGTTTTGACTACCGGTTGTGGCTTTTCGTGTCAAGCGGGGTATGAAAAGCCGGTTGGGACGGGCTGGCGTATCGTGGCTGGTGCAGCCATTATCGCTCCGATAGGCTTTCGTCCGGCCAAGTCAGCGATCAATGCGATCACAGACCGTGGTGTAGATGTTTTGAAGTGGATTAGTCGCAGATCAGACAATACCAGATCATGGCTTCAAGGCAGTTTTTTTGGTAAGCTGTTCGGGAAAAACACGGATTATCTGGGTCGTCTGCCAAAACGACCGTCCGATAAAGGTCCAACTCATGGTATTCTCATTATTGGAGGTGAGGAGCATTACCTGAAAAGCGGGAAGAAAGGGCCAGCTAACAACATACCTTCTGGCAGCCCTGGATATAATGCTTACACTAAGACACATGTTGAGGGACACGCAAGTGCCCTAATGCGCAGAAAGAAGGCACTAGTACCTCACCACATTGATTCTGATGGATGAAGCACATATGTCAATTATCATTTGGAAGATATTAAGGATTTGGATACAAA
>PIVW01000012.1 GCA_003353825.1 Chloroflexota bacterium | reverse complement strand
TGTCTTGCAGGAACATGTAGTTTTTCGTCAGTGCACCTGGCGTGCTGTGAATGAGGGTGACGCCAGGGGCATTGGAGACAAGCGTATTGTCATGAATCCAAACCGCCGAACTGAGTGCCTTGATGGCGGTGCTGCTGGCGATGTCCTGGTAGAAGAGGACGTTTTTGATCTCGACGTTGCGGCTATCACCTACATCAGGATCAGTGGCGGTGCGTCCACCATAATTCAGTTCGATGCCGGTGTCGGCATTACGGATGGTGAAGTTCTGGATCGTAACATTTTCGATGTTAGGATAGATATTGGAGACTTCGCCCGCCGGTAGAATCTTGATACCTGTACCACCGTTCGCGTCAAGGAAGACCGCGTCGGGGTCGGTGCCCTGCAAGATGAGGTCATCCTGGCCGGCATGAATGATTGCCGAACTGTAGATACCCGGTTGCACGTCGATGATATCGGCGAACCAGCTGGCATCAAGCGCACTTTGGAGGGTCGAGAAAGCATCGACGCCCCAGGTATAGCCGTCGTTGGCGCAAGTGGAGCAGTAATCGTCATCCACAAAGCGGTTGGTGGCGAGAGCGGCCAACTGGAACACCCAACCCGTCTGGGCCGAGTCGAGCGAAGCATAATCCGCTTTGCCGTCGCCGTCGAAATCGCCGATGAGGGTGTCGGTGGTGAAACTACCACCGAACTGCTTGGCATTTGCATCAACCACCCGGAAGGGTACGGCTGCAGTTCCAGCACTGGCGGTAGAGAGCCAGACGCTGAATTCTGAACCGAGTAAGGCTAAGACATCATCCTTGCCATCGCCACTGAAGTCGGCCGCTGTTCTGGCAACGGTGCTGTCGACGGCAAAGCCAAGGCTGTTATTAGTAACTTGCTGGAAGGTCAAGGCGCTAGCAGAGACGCCCTGGTTGATCCAGACCACCCAACTGCCAGTGTCTGAGGCTCGTGAGGCCACATCTCCCTTGTTATCGCCATCGAAGTCGCCCGGGATCAAGGCTGTGGCATCTCCACTGACCAAGGTGCCCAGGTTGTTGGTGACGCTGGTGAAATTGAATGCAGAACTGGTGCCTGTAGAGATGTAGGTGGTCCAGGCACTGCCATCCCAACCGGCGATGTCGGTCTTGTTATCGCCGTCGAAATCGCCGAGGAACATCATGGACGTGTCACCACTCGCCAAGGCACCTAAGTCGCTGGTAACGCTGGCGAAGCCGAAGCTTGTGCCAGATGCCCCGGTCGCTCGTACGAACTGCCAGGCGGAGCCATCCCACACAGCCAGGTCGTCGAGGCCATCGCCGTCGAAGTCACCCTGGATACGGTTGGCGCTGCCGGTTACAGCCGAGGGTATGTCATTGGTATACTCACTAAAGTTCACCTCGTCGCTACTGAGACCATCGGCGTGCCAGGTGCTCCAGGCTGAACCCGTCCAACCTGCGATATCCGACTTACTGTCGCCATCCCAATCACCCACCATTGCGGAATCGGGGATCCAGTCGCTGATGTTGTTGCTGTAGATGCGGAAGGCGAGGCCGTTGGTGGTGAGGCTGTCATCGGCTGTAGTTGCTTGTACGCCGGCTGCTGACAACATTTGGCTTGCCTGAGGACCGGCAGGAGCCCCAATGGTGGGGAGATTGCCCAGCGCCCGAGGTCGAGGGGCAGCGCCTATCCATTTGCCCTGTTCGTTGAAGGCCAGTGTAAGCGAATCCAGTTTCAGTCCACTACCTGCCGCTGCTTGCACGGTGTATTCACCGATCGGGACTAGCAGGAGGTCAGAAGAGAGATCACAGTTGAGGTCAGCACCGGCGGCGTAGGGCGCAGAAGCGGCGCTGGAAACACCACTGATCTGAGCCTGCACCGGCTGGTTGGTGGCCAGATCGGCGGAGCCATGCACGAGGTAGGAGCGGTTGCCGCCACCGGTGGCGCCGAGCAGGATATCATTGAGCCCATCCACGTTGACATCACCGACTGCGGCGATGAAGTTGTTGGGAGCGGGTGTGTAACCATTGAAGCTGACACTGGCGCTCATACCCATACCCCAGCCGGAACTGCGTCCGTAGACAATGCGGGGGGCATCGGCGCTGCTGTAAGCGAAATCGGGCAGCGTATCACCATTGACATCACCCAGAGCGACGACCTGTGACCCGACCAAAGCGCCGCTGTCGCCGATAAAACTGGCATTGGCAGTGGTGAGTGGGTTCAAAGCACCAGTCACGCCGGTGCCGCGCCAGGTCACGGGACCGAGGAAGAGATAGACGGCCGCCTGGCTGGCGCCGAAGCTGTTATTGGGGTCGGCGATCACGAAATCATCGTATTGGTCGCCGTTGACATCACCCACGCCTGTTGCCACGGCGCCACTATTGTCTATCTGGAAGTACTCCATGGATACAGCAGCGGAACCGCTGAGCGTGTCGACGAATTGTGTGCCGGAGGTGCTGGTAGCGGAACGGCCTTTGACCAGGTAAACGTTGCCGGCACCGCCACCGAGTCCGGTTACACCAACCAGCATCTCATCGAAGCCGTCACCGTCCACATCACCGGCAGAGGCGAGCCAATCACCCACCTGGCCCTGTTTGGCCGTGAAGATCTTGCCTTTCGAGTTGTTGCTGGTCTGACTGAGCGTCGTTGGGGCGAAGTCTTTACCCAGAGCGTTTACCTGCCCGTAGACCAGGTAGGCCTGGACATTGGTGGGATCGCCGATCCAGTAGTCGCTGAGGCCATCGGCATTGGTGTCGCCGGCGGGGGCTACCACGGCGCCCAATTGCACGCCGGCGCCGGAGCCGACAAAGGAGCCCACGGCATCGGCCAGGGCCACCGAGTCTGAGGGAAGGGGCCAGCCACCAGGTTGGCCGTAGACAATGGCTACCCGGCCGGTGTTCTTGTTAGTGCCCACGGTTGCCGAGGGCATACCCACGGCCAGATCGGCTCGGGCATCGCCGTCGATGTCGCCCAACCACTGCACGTTCATGTTTTGGGTATCGGTGTAGATCTCGGGCATAAGCATAACGGTGGCCGAGATCACCGAGTCTACGAAATTCTCAAGTTCGTAAGGTCTTGCCGGTAGGGGGACGTTGCCCTCGTCGTCGGCATGGCCTAGTAGTTCGAAGGATTGGCCAGCCACCAGGTCTGTCTGGTAGTTGGACCACATGTCGGTGGGGGGCAGGGTGTCGATGATGACCGTGATCTCGGTGGCATCAGCGATGTTGCCCAGGGCATCGACCCCTCGTACGCCTAATGTGTGTGAGCCATAGGAGGCTGCATTGACGGTCCAGCTATGACTCCAGGTGGCGGTTTCAGGGTGTGGCGGAGAGAGATGTTCGTAGACATTCTGCCAGGGCCGGCGATCGATGCTGATCTGAACGACCTGCAACCCGGACACTTGTGATGCTCCGGACAGCAGGTCTGTGGCATCGCCTTGTATCAAAACCCGGTTACCGCGTACACGTGTCAGGGCCTCGCCATCAGTGAGGTTGCTGAAACTGGCGCCGGGTGCGGTGTTATCGACAATGACCACGGTACCCGAACCTGGCGTTTCCACGTTACTGACATAGTCTGTTGCGCGGCTCTGCACAGTGTAGACACCGTCCGCCGGCAGGGGTGTCCAGGTCCAGGTCCAGTTGGTATCTCCGTTGGCGGTCTGCCAGCCGTTATCATAGCTGTTGTCACCTGTAACGCGTACGTCGACGACTGCCGGCCAGGAAGTGGGATCTGTGGCACTGCCGCCGGTGGTAAAGGCCGTGCCCTTGATAGCCTGGCTGGTCGCGGTATTGGCAGGTTCGGCAATGGTCGAGCTGGGAACATCTTCGTCGATGATGATGGGTACTGTTCGTGTAATGGTCTTCGCCTGATTGGTAGTTTGGTCGGTGTAAATTGTAGTCGCTTGCATGGTCGTGATCTGCGACTGTGTGATGGTGGGATCCACTTGCGATGACAGAGTGGAGGTCATGATCTCAATGGAATGTAACGGATTCGATGAAAGATCCCATTCCAGTCCACTCGATGTTGTGACCGGTGTTGTAGGTACGTAACCCAATGAACCTGTTTGTGACACTGCACGTGTATTGACCAAATCATTGGTGGCATAATCCAGAAGTAATGGGTTATCGATACTGTTCGCCGTTGTATTATTCAGTTTGACCGTCACCGAAAGTGGATCACCCGCCTTCAGTATTGTGACAATACCGCCGTTGTGGTAAATGCTGGGGGTGGGATCGACGCGTAGCTCAGGGGCTGTGTCTGGAGCGTAAGGGCTGAGGCCGGCTTCTTTTTCCAGGTCGTCGGTCAGGCCATCGCCATCGAAGTCTGCGATCTTGGGATTCGAACATACCCAGTAATCTCCTAACTGGTGCACTTTCCAGCCGCCGACCCGGTTGCCGCTACTATTGACATAACAGACTTCTTCGCCGTCGAGTAGGCCGTCGGTATCGGTGTCGCTGGTTGTGGGCGACGTGCCCAGAGATATCTCTTGGCCGTCGCTCAAACCATCGGCATCTGTGTCGAAGAGGGTTGGCGAGGTAGAGCCGTTCTCGTGTTCCCAACCGTCGCTCAAGCCGTCACCATCTGTGTCCCACTTAGTAGCGTCTGTGCCCAACGAACTCTCTTGGGTGTCGCTCAGATCGTCGTTGTCTTGATCCACATTGAAATCAGCATAGGTAGTGTCGCTGACCGGGTTGTGTACATTCCAGGTGAAGAGGGTATCCAGATTGTCCGGGATGACATCGATGTAGAAATAAGCAAGGGTCTCGGTCTGCATAGAGCTATCGTCAGTGCTGTCTGTATGGTTCATGTCAGTAGAGCAGGTAAAACCTATAACATCCCACCAACATTTTTCATACTTGAGATAGGTCTCTAACGAAGCGTAATAGGGGATACCGGTATTGCGCCCTGCGTGCGCCGCTTTGAAGCTCAGGGTGTTTTGGCTATAGCAGTTCTTGGTGTCGTCTTTTCTGAGTTGGCTATCACAGTTGGTCAGACCGTCAGAATCTTTCCCGAAGCGCAAGGGGGCGTGTGTCACATAGTAGTAGCTAAGGTAGGTGGGTGTATCCTTATGTTGTTCCCAGCGGGCATAACCCCAACTGGCTTTTACATCATTCTTGTTGCCTTTGCGAGCATTGTCATATCTAAAGAAGTTACTGTCCACCGGTCGGTCTGGATTCATGGAGAGGGTCGTCGACAAAGTGAGGCTCATCTGGAACATGTTGCCGGGTATAGGACCGGTGGTTACCTTCGAATTTGTTTCCATCGTCATTTGCAATGGGCTCGAGGCGACGGCATCATCCCCGACTTCGGCCAATAGCTCGTACTTGAGAAGCAATCCGGATAACCACTCGGTGATATGGCTATAGGTATCTAAAGGGTTCCAGTCGCCGGTGAAGGCAGCGACGATCAGATAGAGTATGACGAAAATGGCAACTTCGACCAGGACGCCAACGCCGGTGGAGGCGAGGGCCGCGGCGGCTATGGCCACAATCACACCGATGATCAACAGGATACTGAGCATAATGGTCGCGGCGATGGCCTGCGACAGGGCTACATCCTTTTGTATGCCCTGCAGACCCTTCGCCTGACTTGCATAGGTCATCCACACGACAGCAATGAAGGCGGCGGTTAAAAACACCTGGAGAACGATGGAGCCAGCCACGGCCCATTTACCGGAAGAGCCTGCCACTTCTGACACCTCAGCGTCGGGGAGGCCATCTTCTATGGCATTCTTTTCCACGACAGAAGCAATATCTCCATCTTCACTGGCCGTCATGCTCAGTGAAGGTTCTCGGGAGTCTTTGACTATGGTCATCCAACCTTTGCTAGCCAAATTGTTAGCAATATTAAACATACTGGGATCCGATTCTTCTAGCGCAGCCAGTTCATTTTCTGTTATGTTCAGAGCTTCGGCGTCAGCCATACCGCTGCCAGAACTAATCAGTTTTTTGAAGCCCGATCCCAGAGACCCTAGGACCTTGTGCATGAGTTGCATGGCTAAGTGGGCCTCGAGATTTCCCCCGGCGAATTGACCGACCGCGTCCATATCGCGCGCCCACTCACTGAGCGCACTCACCATGCCCATTGTGTCGATATCTACATACAACGTGTCGAGCAAATATATTTCGCGCACATAGTCTGGCATGGAGAAGCTTGTTTCGTCGACAAAACCGCTAAATGCATCTGTCGGTGCAGTTTCTCCTACGGAGCTGGATAACTGGCCATTGACTGACATGATGTTGGAACGGCCGGTGTAATAGGCTACGAAGATCTGTTGCACCATGCCCATCCAACGCTGTTGGGACTGATTAGGATAGCGCCGGCTAACTTCATCCAGAGCGCCGTTGCTGGACAACGTGGCCCAGGTGGCGGCGCCGTCGTCCCCGATTTCGCAGGCGTAGCTGTTCAATTGCACCTGGCGCAGGGTGAAGACCGGCATTTCCGCCAACCTTGCCGTAAATTGGACCGACGCCGAGGATTGGACTGCTTGTCTACCATTGACGATGGTCATTTTGCTACTACTTAAGTCCATCGCACCCCTGGTATCCTGATAGGCCATGGCTACGGTTGGTGTGTATTGGCCAGTTGTATTGACCGTACACTCAACACCATCAGGGCTGCTGGTAGAGAGGCTGTCAAGCAATGCGACCGTGTTGGTCTGTGTGGTGGTGGCCAGGGCTTCATCGAGATGGGTAAAATGATCTACTTCCACAAGCATGGTCGTGGGATCGATGCCCCAGGTCGGCGCGAAAGGACTGGAAGCGCCGGGATCACTGAAGTTGGTATCCATCGTGTCGAGATCAGGGTTCATGTAGTAGAGGAAGGAACCCGCCAGCCCGGCCGACATGAGCGTGAACAGGGTCGTGTCTTCGTCAGGCGTATTGGCATCGCTGCTCGTCACAGGCGCGCTCGTACCAAACAAACCCACCTCTACATCTTTATATTCTGAGACGCTAAGGCCGGTGACGCGTATCCAATCTTCAGTGTAGCTGGCGATGATAGAACTCTCGGTACTGATGGAGGCGCAGGCATCTGGCACGGGGTCCCCAGTCTTAGCCGATATAACAGACCCGGCCACACAGGAATCCAATGCCGCCTGGGTGATCCACAGCATTTTGCCGTCATAGAGATTGAGGCCAAAGTCCACCTCGGCGGAGACAAAGGCAAGGCGAGCACTAAAGGCTGAGATATTACCGGTCTCTACAACAGGCTGCAGAGGCACCCATATGGAATAGTCGAAAGCAATATTGATCCCATCGTCGGGAAGTTGCGAGACGGCGATGCCATATTTATGGCTCAATGTGGGAGAGATGGTTCCCTTAATGGCTAGGACCGGTATCAGCTTAATATCGTCGGTGGAATTATCCAGATCCTGGATCTGGCCCTGATCATCACTGGGCCAGTCCAACGACGTAAGGCTGAAACGCAAGTGCGAGTCCTCTTCAGGCTGTATCTGGACATCGACGTAAACAGCCGTATCGGTGTTGTGGCCGGTGACATTGATGTCAAAAGAGGGCCGGAAGGGCATTACACTGTAGGGCGAATTATCCTGGCTGTCCTTTACACCATCCCCATCGTTGTCGTCATCCCACAGATTGGGGACGCCATCGCTATCATGGTCTGTAAAGGTGTCGGTGCCGTTGTAGCTGGGATCGGTGAGGGTGGGATTCCACTCATCTTTGTCGGACATACCATCATTGTTACTATCCGCTTGTTGAGGATCCGATGTCCAGACCGTGTCGCTATAGGTGAAGCCGGCCAACTCAACGTTATCTGCAATGGTATCCAGGTCGGTATCAGCCAGGGTGTAATCGGTTCCAAGGCACCATTCCGTTTCATTGGTCAAACCGTCGCCGTCGTCATCCCCAGTTGGCTGGCTACCGTCCGCCACATGGAGCGAATGACAATCTTGTAAGTCAGATTGTGCCACACTCGCCAGGTCCTCGATCGTGGCTGCATTCATCACGCTTGTCTGCGACGCCGGCATGGCCCCTACCTTTGATAAGGCGGATGCCAATGGTGATGCTTCTGCGCGATGGCTGTCAAATCGTGTGAATTGTCCCGCCTGCAACAGAGGTTGGACGACCATCATCACGATCAGGGTTGACACGATCGCTACATAAATAGTCCGTCGTTTTCTGACCAATAGCACGGCCAGTACGAGCAAGGGTAGGGCGATCAGACTGGGGATGGCGACCGGTACCAGCGGGCGTAGGGGTGCGGCCATCGCTTCGATGCTGACATTGTTAGAGGCGGCGCCTGCTGTCTCGCTATCGACAGGTGGGGATTCGGGCATGACCAAGGCGCCCGCTTCTCCTGAGGGCTCAGGCGCCTGAAGGGCCGGAATAGGATCGCCGTAGCGAGAGAAATCTATGATCATCTCGACCTGGGCATCGTATCGCTCAGAGACGCCCGGCATCGAGAGACTGAGAATCTGTCTTTTTGGCAGCCCCTCAGAATCGATCCATAACTCACCATCACCGCTCATCGCCATATGCACAGGATGGGGTTGTATCTCGACACCGTTGGGCAATTGGCCTGCCAACTGCTCCTGAGTTCGCTGGCGCTGGTATTCGGCGTACGTTTCGCCGTTGATGCTAAAGGTGTAGCGGCTAAAGCTACCCTCGGCTGTATTGACGATCTCTGCCTCACTGACATTCTCTACAGCGACCAGATAGCCGAGATAGTCGGCGCCGGGGGCGACGCCGCTCATGGGATCATCCACTTTCAGCCACTTGCCCTGGTAACCGACAAAGGCTTCATCGCCCGCAATCATCATTTCTACGGGCGCCTGCCCGGCCCCGGCATAGAATTGCATGCGAGCGCGTTGATCTGGGGAACCATCCACCTTGGTGCCTTGAGCGACATCACCCAGTATGCGCATGGCGCTGGTCTTGTCGCTCTTGCCCAGGTTGGCAACCATCGCCCGTGGGATCATGGTCTGCTCGATATCGGCGACCACATGATAGCTGTCTTGGCTGCGAGCACGCTCAAATGTAGCAAGGATGGCGTCTTTAGGGTCGGATTGCACAGGGTTGTTCAGTGCCAATACGAGACCACCGCTAATGGCCAGAGTGATCAGGAGTGACAGGGCGAACAGTACGAGACGGCGTGAATGGTACATTGGTTAACTCCTCTTTCCAGTCTGAATGAAGGAATGTGAGTGTGGATATCTTTCAAGTTCAGGGTGCTATCTGTGTTTTTTGAGTTTGAACTCCAGCTTCGATAGATACGGTAATGCATGTATCCAAGTTAGAGCAACATTGATTCGATACTACAGATATTGCCAAGCAACAGCAAACCGGTTTCAAAAACGTATGACTTTATAAAACGCGACTTTGGCCATTTTGTCATTATTGTCAAGTAAAGCACCAAAAATCCGCTAGGTTTACATAACAGTAGTCCATATATAGTAGTTATCTTTTATAAAGTACTATATGTAGTAGTCGTGATCTGATAAAAAATCGATTTTGGAAAATGGCCAAAGTCCAGTAAAAGAAGACGGATAAAACTAAGGCTGGTTCGGCGTCATATCTCGCCAATGGTGTTGATCGTTACTATGTGTGAAATGGTACAGATAAGATACAATATGATATTATGATCATTTTTATTAAGGTATTCTGGCTACTAAGGTAACCGGAACATTTAGACGATATTCACCAATTGGTGTTGCAAACATCTTGGGAACTAACAGGAACATCGAGCGTGTGGGGTTGGACCTGTCAGGTTTCTGAGCGTACGTACTCGATAACGTATCGCCGATATTGCGACCAGTTTAGCAGACTCGATTGCGGTTAAAACCTGACAGGTCTGGGTGAGGTGCCACAATTTATTGAGAACACACAACTTAACAACGAATCGCTAATGATGGCTATCATTTTCAGGCCGGATAGCCTTGAAATCCTGACAGGTCTTGGAGGGTATGGACTGATAAAGAAGGGTATCGATTCCTGCTACACTACACTACTGAACAACCAAGGGCATCCAAAGTGGAATAACATCTTCCTGGACATGTACGCGCACCGGGGCACCAAGGGTTTCCCGGTTGCCTGTCAGGTCGATGCCCCGACTTTGGATGATCAAAGTCTCCCATCCTGGTACAGGAAGAGCTACCTGAGCCGACCAGTTGCCGATGCCCTCGGACGGTGGTTCTAACTCGGCCAGTTGCCAGCTTTGGCCGCCGTCGACGCTAACTTCTACCGTGTCGAGGTTGTTGTCATAGGCGACACCGGAGATACGCAAGCTGGGTGGGAGCACGTCTGCGCCCGGGAGCGGATCGAGGATATCGGTCACAGGCGCAATGCTATCCACAATGACCTCATAACCCTCAGATGCGGCCCCCACATTGCCGGCGCCATCCACTGCGCGCACAGCCAACGTATAGTGACTGCCATCCTCACGGGGAAGCGACCAGTTGTAACGCCACCTGACGCTGTCACCACTCGCCGGTTCTAATGGTAGGGCAAGGGGCACCCAACTGCGGCCGTTGATCTGAATCTGTACTTCAGCAACGCCGGAGCCTCCACTGTCGGATGCCGTTCCCATCACGTGCGCAATTCGGCCTCCGATGAGCGGGCTATCGAGTGCGATATCGGCGGTGGGCGCCTCGGCATCGACCGCAACTTGCAGCGCTTCCACTGCACTGACGTAGCCATGTACGTCGATTGCACGGGCCGCCAAATTAAAGGTGTCGCTACTGGGGACATGCACGACAGCCAGCCATGCAACAGTGCCTTCGGCCAGCATCCAGGGGCCACCATTCACACTGACTTCTACCCGATCCACGCCACCTCCGTCGGCGTCGTGGGCCGTACCGCTCACAAGCTGAGCACCGGGTGGTAAAGCTGATGCCGCTAGGTTTATGGCCACTTCTGGTGCTTGACTGTCAACGCGGTGTGTATAGTGGTCGATGGTCAAGATCGGCTCCATGGCGGATAGTGGTATATCCAGTTCGGCAGTCACGGTCACGAAATCGATAGCCGTGAGGTCCTCACTGAGTCTGGTTGTTAGGGTGATTTCCTGGATCTCGCCAAGTACCATCTCGTCCAGTTGCACATACCAGCGGTCGGACTGGGCGAGGCTGAGAACACCCTTGTCGAGTGATTCGAAGCTCAGGCCAGGGCTGCCATCCAGGATCATACCGACCTGGTCCAATGGCACATGATCCAAATTGCGCACGGTGGCGACGTATTGCAATGTCTCGCCCGGCCCCCAACCGGTCTGCAGGCCTTGCGGGCTGGAGAGCACGACCTGGGCATGGTGGCCTTGCGGTTGGCCGGCGTTAGGAATGACATCCGGGCCCAAACTCGGCCAGGTGTAAACATCTTGCCAATGGGGGCAATTACCATCGTCCGTGCAGGTAGCGACAGGGTTTGTGGTTGGGAAGACGGTAGAGATCGTTGCAGTACGCACATTGTAAGCAAAGGCAAGGAGACTCAAACTCCCCTGCACCTCAATCGTTGTGAGAGGGATCCGGATCTCGGTATCGCCGATGGCACCGTGGGCAAAACTGAATGCATCTTCAGCCAGGGGTTGCCAACTGTTATCATCATAGCGCCAGAGTGTGCCTTCGGTACTGCTGTTGATCTCGAGAGCGTAATCGGCACCCATAGGTAACTCGAGCGCCGGAGTATGAATTGCCTGCCTGTTGCCACCTGTTTTGGTATCGAAATAGAACCAGGCACTGCCGTGCAAGGCCCAAAGTGTATCCTGCCAACCCAAATAGAGATCTTGCTCGTCCCAGACGGTGTACAAGGACTGGAGCGCATCCCCTCTGGGATCGGCATCCAACTCTTCTCGGTCCGGACGCCACTCGCCATTTCTGATATCGATGAGGCCATCTATGATGATGGACTGCGTCCATGTATTTTCTGCTGATGCGGCCGCTAGGGTAGAAGTTGCGGCTTCCACATAATAAGGTCCATAGGTGGACTTGCTCTGATTGCCTACACCATCCTCGAACATAAGATGGATGTACCAGGTGCCCGCACCTGGGAAGGCTGCTTCCAACCCCTGATTACCTTCGCCGATCACGGTGGTGGGGATGGTATCAGTCACTGCACTGGTGTCCATGAGGGCTATAGCAGTGCCACTGCCGTCCAATGGCGCCGGCCAGGAATACGCAAATAGATCGTCGGTTGTCAGGTGACTACCGGCATCTGGACTGAAATTGATCGGTTCGAAGGCTACGGGGCCAAGGCTGTCGATGATAATATTGGCGGTCTTGGTTTGCGAATTGCCTGCCCAGTCGCTGGACCGCACCAGGATGGGATAGCTAACGTAGTCCTGTAGGTCTGTTATCGACCAGTCGATGTCGAAGGAACCGTCACTCTCAAAGGCCTGTGCCATCCAAGAGAAGCCACCATCGCTGCTGGTTTCCAATGATGCCACCCCCGCACCTGCACCGGAGTCGGTGGTGGATCCGGTTAGGGAAAAGTTTTGATTGACCACCGTACCATCCACGGGCGAGGTAATGGCCAAGGTTGGCGCCGTGGTGTCGAGGATCAGTGTGCTGGTCATGTCGCTACTATCGGATGTTCCATCCGCGAGGCTGGCCCGCATGGTAATGGTGTGATCGCCATCACCGCTCAGTGTGATGTCTTTACTCCAACTTGTAACCAGATCTGAGGTGCTGTCCACTGTTGCCATGCCTTGCGAACTGCCATCGACCAGGATCTCAAGCTGTCCATCAGCGCCCATGAATCCATCGCCATCACTGTCCATGTAATGCACGTTACCCCTAAGGGTCAGGCTCGCACTTGCAACCGTTGCACCTGGCAGGGGATCGGTCATTGCCGCTTCGTTGCGCATCGTGGTCACCGTTAGCGACGTGCTGTCGCTCTGGCCGATATTGCCCGTTCGATCGACAGCATAAGCAGTGATGGTGTGGGTGCCATCCTCTAAGGCGACCCGGGTTTCATAACGCTGGGTTTGGCCTTGTGATGCCAAAGTCGCGGAAGGACTGGCGCCATAGGTAATGCCATCCACATCGAAATAAACCTGGGCAACATTGTAAATGGTTTCACCCGGTACGCCGGTCGGTAGCCAGTCGCTCACATCCATCTTCAGTGAGGTGGCGGGCGAGGTGGCGTCTCCACTGCTGATCAAGAGGGAGAGTTGGTTGGTGTCGAGGGCGCTGCTGTAGATGCGCACATCATCCAGCCGACCATCATAGGGCTCGTTGCTTGAGTTCAACGCCACGCCATTGCCGCTCTGCACGGTACCTGTCATGGCCAATGAGCTGACCTCGGAACCGTTGACGTAGAGTCGCATGGTTTCGCCATCGTAAGTGCCTGCCACGTGTTGCCAGAATCCCGCAAAGGGAGTGCCACCGCTGACGCTGTAGCTGCTACCATCGATCTGTAACTCAAACTCGAACTGGCTATTCTGCATCAGCAGAGAAGCCTTGCCCCCGCCCAATGAGACATATTGTGCCCGATCTGATAAGGGCACCGTATCAGGTTCTGCCCAGGCAGCAAGGGTCAGAGCTTTGAGATCATCAATCAGGCGAGTATCCGAAATGCTGACGTAGTCATCCACACCGTCGAAATCAAGGGCGTAGGGATTTGTGAAGGAGACGGGCGCAACGTTGGTCGTGAATGTGGGGCCATTTTGCAGGTTGCCGTCGTAGCTGTTACCGGATGAGTCGCGTGCCGTCAGGCCACTCCCCTCGTCCAGTTGGTAATGTGCGATCATGTCAGTGCTGGTCGCGTCCAGGATGTTGACGACGGGCGCCGTACTGTCGGCAAGAAATGCTCCGCTGTACAGGATCGCTGACGGGTTTCCAGAGACATCACTGCCTTGCGTGTACAAACGATACAGGCCATCGTTTGGTCCTGGTGTAATGTCGGCAGTCCAATAGGAACCGGTCTCGCCAGGCGTGCTCACGGTGGCGCTACTCCAGTTTGTGGGAATGGTGTCAGAGATTGGGATTGTGTTGCTTACGACGTAAGAGATACCAACCTGTGTTGTGGAGACACCTGAATTGACATCGACAGAAGTCGTACCTTCTAAGCCGAAGAGCACTGTCGCCGGCATGGCGATTACTTCGGCATAACCCAGGTCAGCGCGCGTACCCCCTCCTTGTGTCAATGGCGTAAACGGATCTGCCTTGTTGACGGCAGGAGATCCCACTTGCAAGGAGTAATCGTGATTGCCGGGGTTGTTGAACATGGGGTCTGTGGTAAAGGCCTCGTTTGGACGTTGCATTAACCACACGACACTGTCCTGATAGTAGCCCGTGCTTGTATTGCCATCGAGGAGATTGTAGTCGTTGATGAAAGTGCCCCCGTTTGTCGAGTGCATACCCTTATCGCCGTAGCTCAAGATGTTATTCCTGACACTGATCCAGGTGTGTGGGTCTTCGCTGCGGATCGTATCGGTGCTGTTTCCGACCAATGTATTGTTGATGACAACGCCATTGGATCCGTCGGCGAAGAGGATGCCATTGGCATTGTTACGCACAATGTTGCGGGTGACCGTCACATTGTTTGAAGCGTCAATGACGTCAATCCCGGCATCGTCTGTTGAAACTCCGGAACCAGTCACAGTTACGCCTGAAACTTGTACTCTCGTTGCGCCATCAATGGTAACAACACTGCCCGATCCGCTGCCATCAATGATCACGCTGTCAGCGCCAACACCCTGAAGATAGGTGTAGCTGGGCAGTGTAACGTCCTCGTTGTAGGCGCCGCCGGCTACTCCGATCGAGTAAATGACAGGCGATCCGCTGCCAAAAGCACTCGCCATCGTAGTTGCGGCAGCATCGACGGCACTCTGGATGGTATCAAAGGCGTTGATCTGCCAATTTAGGCCATCATTAGCACAGGTTTCGCAGTAATCATCATCGGCGTAAAAACTGGCCTGCGCATGTTGCCAGGCGCCGATATCGATGCGGTCTCCGCTGCCCGGCAAACTGGGATCATCTGGATCACCTGCATTGACACCGGGAGAATTGTCACTGATCTGATAGTTGTGCTGCGAGGCGTTTACGAAGAGGGGATCTTCGAAGACCTCGCCCGGTGTCGGTGATCCTACCGTGCTACTGTCGACGAGCAGATCATCATTATTTCGCCAGAAGAGGTTATAAGTGTGTTCACTGGTGGTGGCGCAGCTGGCCGTGTCGAGCCCGGTACCATCTTGATAGGCGAAGATCGTATTGCGAACGTCGACGCTGCCACAAGCGGATGCCAATACACCAGTTTGATTATTGACCACCGTAAGGTTGGCCATGACGACTTCGGTATCGCTGTCAGAAACGGTCACACCGGTATTGGTATTGCGGATAATCGTTCGATCCACAGTGATACCACTGGCGCCATCTTCAAAGATCATGCCATCTCCAATCCCTGATCCGTTGAGCGTCAAGTGGGCTACACTGGCGCCGCGGACGCCCTCCCCCTTGAAGAGGGTGCCCTCTGTGGCATCGGCAGGTAATTCAGCGATAGATATCTCGCCTCCAGCGCCGATCACCTCGACGCCTGAGACCAGATAGACTTGATCACGATAGATGCCCGGCCTCACCTGTACTTGGGCGGCGCCACTGTTGATGGCGGATTGTATGTTATCGAAGGCATCGACGCCCCAGGTGTATCCGTCGTTGGCACAGGTGGCGCAGTAGCTGGCCGAGACGTGGGCTCGAGCCAGATAGGTGTGATAGCCTGATGTGAGCAGGGTGTCCGCTCCCGTACGATATACGCTGTCGATAGTGTCCACGAAATCTGCTTCTTCGAAAGTGATCTGTGTGGACTCAGCGGCCGGCGACCAGGCGCCGGCGCCGACCCATTCTGAGCCGGTGCTCGTCCAGGAGAAGTCATTTGTGGAAGCGGACAGGTTAATCCACGTGGGTGAAGCTGTGCCGGTCGGAGAGACAAGCGCTGTAGTTTTCACCCGCAAATTCGGCAGTGAAGCAGTTGTCGAGGAGGCGTCCTCAGGGATCGACGTATTTGAGTCTTGGCTGGATTGAGCGGAGGAGATTTCAATGAAGATGTTGGCATCACCCGCAGAGTTGCCCACCAAGGTGCTGTTTTTGACATCCAGTGTGGCCGCTTGCGGCATTCTTACTCCATTTGTCACATCGTAAATCGCTGAATTCTTTAGTTTGATGCGCAAACCCGCATTGGCTTGGCCGCCCTCACCGGGAACATAGGTGCCGGTGGTTTGTAATCGCAGGCCGTTGGTAGCATTGCGCAAGGTCAAATGGTTCAAAGTGACGGAGGTGACCGCGCGTACCTTTACGGCATGATCTCCACCACCGCCGTCGATGAACACGGCATCGGCATCGACGCCTTTAACCAGGAGCCCACCGGTGGCGATCTTTATACTTGAGTAAACACCTGGTTTGACAAGGACGGTTCCATTTGCGAATGTCATGTTGACGGCTGTCTGCAGGTTACTGAAGGCGGCATCATTGACGGGGCCCGCACTATTTTCATACCATACGTAGCCATCATTATCGCAGGTGGCGCAATAATCATCATCGACATGAGCGGTCCAAGTGCCGGCAATGGTTTCTGTACCGGCAGCATTGATCTGTGATGTACCTCTATGGCCCGCACCGCCACTGATGGGTAAGTGCGATGGGTGGATCTGTGGCATGCTGGTAAAGAGTGCCGAAGCTGAGGCCGTGGCGCCGCCAATACCTGAGGGCAATACCAGCAAGTCCGAGGAACTGTCGCCATTGAGATCGGCGCCCAGGCTGTAGGGGGTCGAGGCAATACTTTGGACATCGCTAATCGTAGCTTCGATGTTGGGGATGCTAGCCAATGAAGAGGCGCCATGGATCAGGTAGCTGTCACCGCTGGCGTTGCCTAGCACGATGTCGTCGTAACCATCGGCATTGACATCTCCGGGGGCAGAAAGCACGCCCGCTGCGGCCGGACTATAGCTGAGTGTGCGGTCTCCACCATGGTTCTGACCCCAGCCGCCCCCCTGTATCCCGAACACGAGGCGTGGGGCACTGCCGCTGCTGTACATGAAATCCGAATAACCGTCGCCATTGACATCACCCAAAGCTAGCAGTTGCTCGCCTAAGGTACTATCACCTGTGAACGAAGCAACTGCGTCAGTGGTCGGGTCCAGACTCTGTTGGGGGAAGGAAACGGAGGCGGTGCGAAAGTCCTTGGAGCCGTTAAATAGGTATACCTGCCCCCCGGCGGGATCGCTGATGGCGAAATCGCCAAAGAGATCTCCATCCATATCACCAACACCAATTGCCATGGCACTGCCATTGCCATCAAAGGGCACGACTGCCGCGGCATCCGTTGTGATATCAATAGTTTGGTAAGCGAAGCGGCTGCGACCTGTGACTAGATAGAGTTCAGTCGATGTGCCGACCAACAGATCTCCGTAGCCATCATCATTGACATCGCCGGCCGAGGCAATCCACTGGCCAACCGTACCGGAACCGGCCGTCAAGACTAGGCCGTAGGCTTTTTGAGCGGTCCTGCCATTTTGACCTAAAGCACTCACATCCCAGGGCGAGCCTGTAGTACCAACACGGCCATAAATGACAAATACACGATTATTGTCGGAATCGCCGATCAGCAAATCGCTGAGACCATCGCCATTGACATCCCCAGCCGGCGCCAGGTATTGGCCTAACTGGCTGGCATCGCTCGCAGTAATCGTGCTGGCGGACGCAGACAGGGGTGAAACATCCGACGGTATCGGCCAACCACCCGGCGCACCGTACATGATCACAACCTGTCCCGTCGAACCATAGGAAGGCATACCGATAGCAGCGTCGGACAAGCCATCGGCGTTGAAATCACCGATCCAGGTGGCGGTGGCGCCGCTCAGATCGGAAACTGTACCCGCTTCCCACCAGGTGGTGGCATCATCCAGACTGTCCAAGTCGCCAGCCAAGGTTTTTGGCCGGGAGGGCAGCGGGACGTTGCCTGTGTCATCTACATAGCCGGTTAGGGTGCTGGTGGTGTTGCCGGGCAATTGCGCGGAGTAGTTGCCTACGGTCACCAACGGCGCCAGTACATCGATAATTACTTCGATCAGGGTCTCGTCACCGACATGGCCGAGTGTATCAATGGCACGCACCTTGAGGGTGTGACTGCCACTGGATTGGGCATCGACCTCCCAAATATGGCTCCAACTGACCGGCTCTTCCGGACGTGAACGGTTGGTCGGCCATACGGCCTCCCAGGCATGACCGTCGATGCTGAGCTGTACCACGCCTACGCCCGAGGCCAGGGACACGCCTGAAAGAAGATCGGTGGCACTACCCTGTACGACGATAGCTGCGCCGCCCTGGCTGTTCGGCGTAATGTCGGAGATCACTTGGCCGTCGCTAAGACTAGTAAAGGACGCGCCCGGCGCTGTATTATCAACTGTTACGCTGATGCTGGTCGGCGGTGATTGCACATTGTCGACGACATCGGTGGCACGGGATGAGATGGTATAGGTGCCGTCCGCAGGTAGGGTCCAGGTCCAGGCCCAGCTATCAGTGCCGGTGGCCGCCTGCCAGTCACCGCTGTCAACCGAGACTTCAACGCCGGTCACCCAGGAAGTGGCATCACTGGCGACACCGCCGACCACATAACTGCCACCATCTATAAAATCGTCATCGGCTGGCGCCGAAATCGTGGTTGTGGGCACATCGGTATCGACGATGAGTGGCTGAGTGACTTGCACCGATGACAGTGTCAAGTCTATCGGATCGATATAAGGGAGGGTGAGCGTCTGCGTGACGATGCCGCTGGGTGCGGTGGATGATGCCGGTACTTCCAGCGTCACACTCACTTGCTCGCCGGTGTGGATGGCGTTCTGGCTGAAGTCCCAGAACGTGCAATCCTGGTCGCCTACACTGCCCGAGGTCGGAGTTGGCATGGTGTAGCCACTATTGGAGCTGGTATCGGTGACCGAGAGATCGCCAAAAACGCCGGTATCCCCACACCAGGACAGGGTGCGAGTGATGGGCAATGCCATATCACTGAGCAGACTGAATTGTTCCGTAAGGGTGTCGTCGGGACCGAGTATGGTCACGACCGTATTGTCATGGTCAAACAGTGGCCCGAGCACGGTCTGTGTAAGCCGTGGGGCTGTGTTGGGCATGAAAGGACTGGTGCCGACTTTTTTCTCTTGAGAGTCGGTCATGGTGTCGTTGTCTTCATCCGCCTCCAAAGGATTGGAGCAGACGTAGTATTTAAAGCCATCACCGCTTCCCAATGTAGTGACCTCCCAGCCTCCCTTCATCACGCTCCCGTTAAAATAGCAGACCTCTTTGCCGTCCTTCAGGCCATCGCCATCCGTATCGGCCACCGTAGGTGAGGTGCCGATTAACAGTTCTTGATAATCGTTGAGACCATCGTGGTCGGAGTCTGCTGACCAGGGGATGGAGGACACTTCATAGATTTCGTAGTAGTCCGACACATTGTCTCCATCCGTATCCCAATTGCTAGCTGATGTTGGCAGCACGTTTTCAACCACAGTGCTAACGCTATCGCCATCGAAATCCGGGTTGTTGATATCACTCCAGCCCCAGAGTTTACTAAGTGTGTCAGGAAAGACATCCAGGTAAATGGTATCGCTGGCGTTGTTCCAGGCATCGGTATCATCGCGGGTGGGAGACCAACCACTGGTCGTGCGGCGTTCGCAGGAGTCGTAGACAACACTCACTCCCCAACAGGACTGGTATTTCAACGAGTAGTAGAGGGTTGTTGTCAAGGAAATCCCCAAATCGCGTACGGCCTCCTGGGGTGTCACCGTGACAACCGTATTGCCCACACAATTTCGCTGTGGGTAGTCATCGGTGGCTTCCGAACAGACTGTACTGCTGTTGCTCGGTGTATCATGCGTTACTGATGCGGTTGCACTATTCCAGTTCCACTTGCCATGTGCGGTGCTGTCATTAACGTCGCTTACCCTGCCGCTACGACTATGTGTCCAGTTCCACTTGCTTTTACCGGGACCCTTGACGATGGCCGTCGTATAGGTAATCGTTAGGCCCACACCATTTCCTTCGACCAGCCCTTCATCTTCATTGCTGAGTGCAATCCCCAAAGGACTGCTGGTAACGGGATTATCGTCCTTGAGTTTGGAGTACAATGTGAAATCTGAGATCACACCTACCAGCCATTTGACAATGTCATCAAAAACGCCCTGTAAATTCAGATTCAGACCTATAGAATCCAGAGCCTTTCCGAAGATTGAGGAGATCATGAAGGCAATTAGTAGATCCCCAATGAACAGCAAGGGGGATGCCAGCAGGAAGAGAACGACCGTGACAATGGTGGCAGCGATGGCAGTCGCCAATTCCATTTGCGACTGCATGTCGGAGACATTGCCCTTGTGATTGGAGTACTGTGTCCATATCTCGGCTGTCTCGATGATGGCGCCGACACTGCTGAGCCACACGACCGCATTCGCAGCCGACGATTGTGAGTTGCCATTGCTGGTTGGGTCGTTACTCGAGTCCGCAGAACCTGATACATTTTGAACCGAAGTCGGTGACACACGATTGCCCCAATAGAATCCGTCAGAGATTGAACCATCGTCCGGCAGCCGTGATATCAATTGTCCCGCATAGTTCATAACGCCGTTGAGGGTATCCGCACCACTGGCCAGTAGAGCATCTTGCCAAGTGCGCCAGCCTTCGATCTCGCCTTCAGTTTCACTTAAGTCGACGAGATAATCGATCTGATAGGTAGCATTGACATAGCCCGGCAGGGTGGTTTCTTGCGGCTGGTCTGTGAGGTCGGCAAAGGCCTGATCGTTGGCTGTCGTTCCCACCACGGTGGTGCCATTGACCGCCACATAGTTGACCATGCCGCCGTAATAGGTCAGGTAGAGAGCGTCGATTGTCTCTTTGACGCGCTGGTCCGCCTGATTGGGATAGCGGCTGTCTAACTCCGTGATCGCCTCATTCATAGAAAAGGCCGACCAGCCACCGCTGTCGTGCTGGTACTGATTGATCTGCACCTGCCTCAGCGTCGCAAGCGTATTCTTTGATAGATCTACCGTGATGTCGTTGTCACTTATAGACACGCCATCAGTTTGACCTAAACCTAAGGCGCCGGTGGTCTCTTCATAACCTATCACCAGCATGGGTGTGCGGCTATTGCTGTAATTGTTACTCAGCAGATTAGGGGTCTCTGTCATCGTCGTGGCGGCAAGTGCTTCGTCTTCATGGCCATAGGTTTTGTAGTCGACCGCCAATGTGGAGGAAATATGCCAGGTCGAATAGATGCTATTGTTGGCATGGCTAAAGTCGCTCACGAGGCTCTGGAAATCAGGATCTTCATAGTAGAGCACGCGCGGGATCATATTGGTAGCAAGGTTGAAGATCTCCCGGCCCTCATCATGAGTCGTTGAAGAAGAGGTTGTCTCCGGGGCATTGGGCGCGCCGAACAGTGCGACTTCGACATCCTCACTTTCAGTAACCTTCAGTCCCGTCAAACGGAATTTTGACTCGTAGTAAGAAACTGCCACCTCATCTGTGGAATTTATTGTTGTTTTACTGACCCAACGGTGGCGTTGATAGTCATAGTGCCACTTAATCTTCTGCGTATCCGTTTTGACCTGTACCAACCATCCCATGCGGACGTCTGTGAGATCGACACCGGCGGCGGTTTCGTTTGGCGTCCAGGCTACACGTGTCTTAAAGGCATCGATGGCGCCGTAATTGCCTACTGCTGTCAACGGCGCCAGAACTTGGTACTGTTCGCTGCAGTCAGGATCAGATGACGTGGTCGAATCGGCTACAACAAGACCATATTGGTCAATGAGGCTGGGTCTGGTACAGCTTTTGAACTCAACCATGGGGATGAGTTTGACGTCCTCTTTTGAATGGTCCAGATCCTTGATCTGCGCTTTGTCGTCGTAGGGCCAATCCAGGGGGGTAGTGTTGTAACGCAAATGTGATGCGTCTTGCGGCTGGATCGTGAGATCGATATAAACGTAGGTGTCGCTGTGCAGATCACCTGACGGTTTGCTGACTGTGAGATCGTAAGAGGATTTGTAGCCAAGCACATCATAAGGTGAATTATCCAGTTCGTCGATCACACCATCGCCATCGTTATCGTTATCCCAGGGATTGGGTATACCATCGCCATCGACATCCAAGGTGTTGGGGCTGTTTGTGACCCAGTTCGGCGTCCACTCGGAGGCGTCGTCCATACCATCAAGGTTGGAGTCGCGTTGTAAGGGATTGGTCGTCCAGGTCTTTCCGCCAAGTGAAAAACCCGTCAATTCATCCGTATCTGAGATCGTGTCAAAGTCTGAGTCCGCTTCACGGTAGTCGGTGCCAAGACAGTGCTCGGTGACATTGTCCATGCCGTCGTTATCGTAATCATCGCTGGCAACAACTCCGTTCGGCAAGGTTAGGCAGTCGACAACAGTGTCGATAGAGGGCGCCAGATCAACGGGCGCTGCCGCTGCCGTCTGCGAAGGCTGGATTTGATCACTCACACTTGATGTGATCCCAAGCTCTGTCAATGCATCAGACAATCCGGCTCGACGAGACAACCTATCCAGCGATTGCGTGGTGGCGAAGACCTGGAGTGGGAATCCCACCACCATGCTGAAGGTCGTAGCGCCAACGATGATCGCATAGAGCGTACGTCGTCGCCGTGTAACCAGCCATATCGCCAGCCCCCCGCCGACGAGCGTCAGTAATATAATGGCTGCCGCATCTGAGACCGGGCCTTCCACATTCATCTGTAGACGATTCCTCTCGACAGATGAAGTCGGTGGCGGTAAAACATAATTGCCGTCACCACTATCTACCGGCGCGGCAATGGCGGCGATGTCTGAGCCAAAACTATTGAAATCGACTTGCATGTGTACCTGGGAATCATAATTATCCGTTACCTCAGGCATGAGTAAATCGACGATTAAACGCTGTGGCAGGCCATCACTGCCGACCCATAATTCGCCATTGCCCTGCAACTTCCAGTAGGTTTGATCTGCTTTGACCTGAACCTCGATTCCCATGTCCTGGCTGAGCAGTTTCTGTGTACGCTCCCGCATCATCTCAGCATAAGCGGGTCCGTCGATGGCAAATGCGTAGCGAGTGCCCATGCCTGCTGCAGTCTGCACATCGGGCAGACGCTCGACCGCGGTGATGGCGTCTAAAAAGGTCAAAGAGTCGGCTGCAGGAGCAGCTGCACCGAGAGGTTCTTCAACGCGTATCCAGCGCCCATCTTTGCCGATATAGGCCTCATTGCCATCCATCAGGATCTGGGCGGTCGGCGCGTCTTGCTGTGGACTCTCGCCAACATACCATTGCAATCTGGTACGCTCTCCGCCAATAGTTTCGCCCTCAAGGTTCATGATCAACTTCGAACCCTGTTTGCCGATGTTGGAAGGGAGCGCTCGTGGCAGGACATGCTGTTCGACATGGGCGTTGAATCGGTAGGCGCTCGCCTGTCGTGCAGCATCTAAAGCCGCTTGCACTGCCTGGGCAGGTGGCAGCTCTTCTGCATTTGCTGTACGGCTGGAACCAGATGATACTAACAGCGCTAATATAAAAACAACTGGAAACAAAATCGAACCGTACTGACGAATGAAGTGATGCACAAAAAACCTCCTTCGAGGTCTAGGGATGTGTCTATCGCTATGTGACAGATAATTGCGTTTGATATTGCTCTTTTCAAGGCTCTAATCGCTGATGCATCCAAGCTGGCTAATATCTATGAAACATAACATAATACCGACGCCTATCACCCTAAATGTCATTAACTAGGATCGGCAAATCTTTACATTATCATACCCAACGTGATTGAAATGTCAAGGAGGTGGATAGAAGGATATCTGTTTGTGGATGCCTTTTTTAAGTGTGTTGCGGTACAGAAGCCGTATCTTCTCAATAGCTCGGAGTGCACCAGCTCGTCCACGTAAGTGGACGTTCGGCGGCACGCCCAAAGAGTCTGAATTAACTCGGCAAGCGCCCTTCAGAACGGTGACTTAGCCTTAGCCACATTGACTATACTTGATTATAGATCGCTCTGGAACCGGTTAGTAGTGAATATGATCATGATTATTGCCATGCACCCATGACGCTGATCATGTAGCACTGCAAAAAAATAGTCTCAATGGTACAGGCCAAGCCAGGAAAAAGGTGGTACACTAAGAATTAGGATGAATGTTCACAGCCCAGTTCTCCGCAGGCTTCCCAAAGTAGCCGCCCTGATGTGGTGCGGTTATTTTCTGTTGGTCGCTGTTATCGAGCGTTATCTGGTTGTACAAGCGCCTCTCCCCACAGATTACTGCGTCGGTTACGGAGGCGCCATGATTGTGTTGCTGTCACTAGCTTACTTGCCAGTGCTTCCAGACAAACTAGGTCGAGCCTATCCGGCCTTGGTGCTTGGAATCATGGGGTTGCTGCCGATCGTCGTCACCTACTTGGTTTTGCCATCACTTTCCTGGTTCCCTCTCGTCACCTTGCCCACCGTTCCGGCTGTGGTCATTCGCCATCTGCCACCTGTGTTGTTGGCAACGCTGTTAGTCGCCTGGTTCGGACGCTGGCAACATGTCTTGATTTTCGTGGTGATCACCACCACTGTGGATATTGTGCTCATGTTAGGATATGTCCCCACGGCTGCTCGTGTGCCAACCGCCGTCACTATGCTAATGATGGACGCCGTCGTGTTCGGCTTTGGAATTCTGATCAACCGTCTTGCCGAGCGCTTGCGCCAACAGCAGACCCTGTTGGAGGAAACCAACGCCCAATTACAAGACTATGCCAATACCCGTGATGACCTCATCATTAGTCGCGAACGAAATCGCCTGGCTCGCGATCTGCATGATACCCTGGCGCATGCGCTCAGCGGCTTGATTGTGCAACTGGAGGCGGCAAACGCTTACTGGGATGTAGAGCCAGATATCGCTCGAGACCTCCTAGAGCAATCGGTTGAGACGGCGCGATCCGGGCTGCAAGAGACGCGGCGGGCGATCAAGGCGCTGCGTTCCCAGCAGTTAGAAGATCTTGGCCTTGCCCTGGCCGTTAAATCGCTGGCGGAAACCGCAGCTGAGCGCGCCGCTTTCGATCTGACGCTCGATATTCCCCAACAGTTGCCTCATATTGAGGATGACGTAGAACAATGTATTTACCGGGTGGCTCAAGAGGGCATTGCCAATGTGGTCCATCATGCCCAGGCCCAGCACCTCGATCTGTACATGGTGTCGACAAATGAATCGATCTTGCTTAGTATCGAGGACGATGGTATGGGCTTCGCTCCACAAAACGTCATAAATGGCCACTTCGGCGTCCCCGGTATGAAAGAACGAGCACGTCTGGTCGGGGGGGAATTAGAGATCAACAGTCAGCCCGGTCGAGGCACAACAGTCACGCTACGCGTTCCCCAAGGTACACCATGAGATTGACTGTGCGCGTATTGATCTGCGACGATCAGGCCATCATCCGTGATGGTTTGGAGCTACTTCTCAGATTAGAAAAGGACATCGAGGTCGTGGCAAAGGCAAAGGATGGGGCGGAAGCGATCAGTCTGGTTGAGCGTTATCAGCCAGATCTCGTCTTGATGGACCTGAAGATGCCCTTGATGAATGGCGTCGAAGCGACCGAACGTATTCATCGCAATCATCCCGGGGTGAAGGTACTTATTCTTACAACTTATGACGATGACGAATGGCTCTTTGACGCTTTACGTGCCGGGGCCTCTGGCTATCTGCTCAAAGATACACCACGCGAGGATGTGATCAAAGCTGTCAAAGGGACGGCCGCCGGAAAAACTTACATGGATCCCGCCATCACCGGTAAACTCGTGGATCAAGCGGTAGGCCGACTCTCAGAATTGCCCTCAGTTTACATCGACAAGTTGACTGGACGTGAGGTCGAGGTGCTAAGCTTTCTGGCCCGAGGTCTGAGTAACAACGAAATCGCCGGCCAACTCAAGCTCTCTGAGGGTACTGTTCGCAATCATGTCAGCGCCATCTTTGCCAAGCTGGAAGTCAGTGACCGTACGCAGGCGGCGATCATTGCCATCAGGTATGGGCTGGGGGGGTGAATGGCGAATAGTTATTGGAGATTAAAGGATTTGAAAACGCCGGGTCACGGACCCGGCTGGCGCTGATATCTACTATCGCGCTAGCCGCATCACTGATGCGGCGGTTCCAAAAGAACGTCGGATTGTGGATATGGGCTAGCGCATCATTTACATTTCATCCAGCGGTACTCCGTGGCCTAAATTTACTCTGCCTGCCTAATGCCACCACCATGATTCCGCCTATCACGATCACTCCCCCAATAACGGCTTGTCGGGTTGGCAACTGGTTGAACAGAAACCATGAGAACAGAATCGTGAGCACCGGGCTTAAGGTCAGGATGATAGCGTGCAGACCCAGACGAATTCGGCGTAACGCCACGTAGTACAATACACGGCTAACAACCACATCGACTGTGCCGGCAACAAGTATGATCGGCCATGCGATTCGAGGCGGGGCCTGAAAATCACCTTGCCCCAGCGCAAACACAAAGAGGAACGCACAGACAAATGCCAGGCGAAAAAGAAAGAAGTTCAGAAAATCAATGCCACCACCATAGCGCTTGACAATGGCGGCATGTAGGGCATAACAGAAGGTTGCGATCAGAACGAGTACAGAACCAAAGCGTAAAACGCTGTCTGCCTGGAAACTGATGAGGAATGCGCCCAGCATACAAAAACCTGCGCCGATCCATTCCAGTCGAGTGAGGTGCTCCCGCAGCCAGAAAAGGCCAAATGCAAGGGCAAATACGGTAAAGGTCTGTGCGAGCATGGCTGCGGTGCCCGGGTCGATAAAAAAGACCGACGCATAGGTCAACGCTGTAGAAATAGCGATCAAAAAGCCAATCGCCAGAAAAAAGCGAATGTGGCGCCGTAGGATAGCGAGATCGATTTCCTTACGTATAATGGCAAAGAGAGCGACTTCAACAGTAGCAACAAAAATGACAAAGAATGCCGAGAGCGTTGGCGGTAGATAGGGTTCGAGCGCGCGAGCAAAGATAAAATGCAGGCTGTCGACCACCAAAAGAACAGCTAATATTGGAGCCACCGGCACGTGCGTTCCGGTCATTGAGAACTTGGTTGGTGAAGACATGATGGATGCGCAACCATGTTAGCACCGTTGTGCCACATCAGGATGAGCTATTGTTTCCAGAGTGCGCTGAGAAAATCTGGCCCCATTGAATCCGCTAGTACCTGGCAGGTCGCAGGAGCGAGTTCGGGTGCAGACAAGAGACCGAGATCGGCAAAAAATTATCGATAACTATGGACGAGCGCCTAGGGTCCAGACTCGTCATCAAGCTGCTCTATGGTGTTCACCGAAAAGGAAAGCAGGGAACCTAGAACGAGATCGGCCTGGGCCAGTTTCTCTGCGTGGGGTGGAAAACGTGGGTCGGGAATCGCGATCACTTTCATGCCGGCACTTTTACCGGAGATAATGCCGTTTCCGGAATCTTCAAGGCAGACACAGTGCTCCGGCGCGATGCCAAGCCGCCGTGCCGTTTCCAGATAGACGTCGGGCGCTGGTTTCCCAGGGCCGACGGTATCGGCGGACAGGACTTCCTGAAATCGATCCTGTAAAGGTTCACTATTGACCACGGCGTCGATCAATTCAGGTGGAGAACCGGAAGCGAGCGCCGTGATATAGTGTAACGATGCCAAATGTACGGCTTCGACGGCGCCGGGGAAGAAGGGAACGCTTCGTTTGTACATCGCCACCATGCGTCGGATGACCTCATCCTGCACCTCTTGCGGTGCCATTCTTAGTGCCAGGCGTTCGATCATGTAGTTAGCCCATTCATCGGAACTGGCCCCCATGACCGCCAGATGATCCTCTTCGTTCCAATGTGTGCCGGCTTCAGATGCCATCTCTTGTCTGGCAGCTTCCCAACAGGGTTCTGAATCGATCAGTAGCCCATCCATATCAAATAGTACAGCTGTTATCATCATGCTTTCTCGATTTTAGTGGAGAGTGATAGGTATATTCTTGTCGGCCTGAGGCGTAGCCTCGCTAGATAATGTGATTCAAATGGCGCAACAGTGGGTAAATTTGTTGGTATATTTGATATCGCTGGTCGTAGGCGGATACCGATTGCGGTTTAGGGTTGACCGTTCGGGACATCTCCACCACCTGTTCGACAGCGGAGGCCAGGTCAGTATAGACGCCCGCCGCTGTTCCTGCCAGGAGAGCTGCACCCAGACAGGCCGCCTCAGTCACCTTGGGAACGCGCAAGGGAGTGTTGCAGATATCGGCTTTAAGTTGCAACCAGAGATCACTGCGCGCCCCACCACCTACTGCATGCAATTCCCGGATGGGCACGTCCGAATCCCTCAACATATCCAGATTCTCCCGTAATTCAAAAGTGAGACCTTCCAGAATCGCTTTCGCCATCGTGGGCCTGTCGGTCGCAAAAGTCATTCCTAGAAAAGCAGCCTTTGAATGGACATCCAGGGTTGGCGTGCCGCTGCCCGCGAAATGGGGGAGCGCGAACATGGCTGTGGGGCTGTCAGGCGCATGTTGGAGGAGCAGATCGTAGGCGTCCTGGCCGGAATCACGCGATTGTTCGAGTTCCAGAGCACCGATCGTATCACAGAACCAGCGCAAACTGAGACCGCCACTATGGTTAAGTGTCATGGCTAAATACATGTTTGGCGCCACATGCCGGTAAATAGAGATCCCACCCTCGCGCAACGCCGGATCCAGTGCCGGCGAGTCCATTGCCACTTCTACGACCTCGGCGGTGCCGGTCGAAACCATGGCCGTTCCCGAGGCGATTACGCCACTGCCACAGGCGGCGCAGGCCTGGTCATGCCCGCCACTTACCAGAAGTACAGCGTGCTCGATCCCCAACTCTGCGCGCAACTCAGACTTCATCTCCCCCACAACCGCGATCTCTGACTCGGCCAAAGGCGCCAGACGCTCACGTTCGATTCCGCAGATTTCTAAAATGTCATCAGCCCAATCGCAGCCTATCTGATCATACATCTGCGTGCGTGAGGCCAGGCAATGACTGGTGACGGCGCGACCTATCAGACGCCGAATAAAGAAATCCTCGTAGAGCAGAAATTGGCCGGCAGCACGCCAAAGCTCGGGTTCGTGTTGTTTCAGCCAAAGTAATTTGGGCAGCGTATTAATGGTGTGTAAGGGCATGCCGGTACGTTCGAACAATAGCTCTGCCCCAAACCTTTCCGCCAACCACTCATTTTCTGTTGTGGTTCTTGTATCCATGCCCAGCATTACCGGGCGCAGCGGTGAGCCAGATTCATCCACCGGCATCACCGCCTCACCCTGGCAGGATAGCGCCATCGCCAGCGGTGGATCCTCTCTGACTTGAGCAGTGGTCTCGGCCAACGTCTCCCAGGCCAAGCGCCACACAAGTTCTGCATCTTGCTCCGCCCAGTTGGGGCGGGGAGTCTGGATGGGATACCGGCGTGATGCTCGGGCCAAGATCGCGCCATCATCTCGAAAGACAATGGCCTTACAGCCGGTTGTGCCGATGTCAAGGCCAATGAGGGACATGGGAATACCTCTGGATGAGTTTGGAGATGGGAAGCGATCCTATCGTCAATTGCACGTGTTGCGTGTTGCGCGACGGTTAGCCCTTTACTGAGGTCGTGCTCAAACAGCGGCCGATAACGGACCACGAAACAGGTACCACGCTACGGCTCGACAATCACCTTTAATCCCGCACCACTCCCCGCCGTCTCAAAGGCGAGGCCGATGTCATCGAGCGGCATCGTGTGTGTGATCAGCTTTTCTGCGGGGATTACGCCACGGTGGAGGAGATCGATGGCGGCTTCGTGTTGGGTAGGATGGTAGGAGAAGGCGCCCACTACCTCCTGTTCACCATAATGGATGATGTTCCCGTCCAGAGTGGTCATGGGGTTGGCTTTGGGTAGGCCACCGAAGAGCACGATGCGCCCTCCCTTACGTGTTAACTCGACCGCCTGTGTCTGTGTTGCAGCAATAGGATTGGCGCAAATCGTGATGCTCGCTCCCAGTCCAGCGGTGTAGTCACGCACAAAGGCTATCAGATCCTCAGCGAAGGGATCGACCAAGGCATCTGCTTCAAAGCGTTCGGCCACCTCGCGGCGTGTTTCGCTGGGTTCGGAGATAATAACGCGCGCGCCTCGAGCTTTTGCTACCATGATATGCAAACAACCGATAGGCCCAGCTCCCATGATCACGACTACATCGTCCAGGCTGGTACTGGATTTATCGTGGGAAGCGATCACAGATGAGAGGGTTTCGGCCAATGCACCGAGGCGGTAGGGCATGTCATCAGGCATTTTGTGTACGATGCCGTCGCTCAAGATCTCATTCGTCAACACCATTTTCTCGGCAAAGCCACCGGGAATGCCTGGCGTGATTCCGGCTAATCGCAGGTTGTCACACAAGTTGAACAGTCCACGATGGCAATACCAGCACTGGCTACAGTGGATGTCGGGGGCAATGGCAACAGGATCACCCAGTGAGAACCTTGTTACATCTTTGCCGATCTCGATGACCTTGCCAGAGACTTCGTGGCCCGGTGTATAGCCATCGACGCCTGCGGGCGGTCCCTCTCGCCAGCGTCGCAGGTCCGACCCGCATACACCACAGGCACCGACTTTGATGATTAAACCGTCGTCAGGGCAGATTGGTTCGGGAATATCGCGCACTTCATAGGTTTGAACGTCGACGAGAAAGGCAGCTTTCATGACTTGGTCTCCAATTAGGGATAGGTGTCAGACAGAGATTGGAGATTAGAGATTCGTTATTGGCAATCTCCAATCTCCAATCTCCAATCTCCAATCTCTGGTCTCTACACTGAGTCGTTGAGTTTTGTGCTAGAACCGGTTTCTATTTCACCAACTCAGATGTGGCGCCGCTGGGATGTGTCT
>PIVW01000309.1 GCA_003353825.1 Chloroflexota bacterium | reverse complement strand
CGCCTGAACATGTGACGCTGTATGCTGTACGAAACCGGCGCGTAGAACCAACCACGCCGGAGCCTGCAAGACCTGTTTGAGCAAAATCAAACTCGCTTCAACCTTTCTTTCCCACATACCCCTAAGATGGTATATCGCCCCGCTGCCCAGCAAAGTATACTCTAATAACTAACGCCTTCGTCCTGCCCTCTTATCCTTGATCCTGCAAACGACCGCCAAGGCCCGCTATCAGCTTACAGCTTTGGTGAGCACTGCGCTATGGAGAGAAAGCTTATGGCCACAAATAATGTAACTACACGACCTGTCCCGAATGAGACGCAATCGGGTCGCCTGCTCGATGCTGAAGAAAGGGCTGTTTGCCAGCGAGTTGCCCTCGGCGACACCCTGGACAGTCGGCGCGCGCAGGCGTTGTTGGCCGCCGATGGCGGAGCATCCCAGGCCAAGGCTGGCGTGCAGGCAGGGTTGACGCGAAACCAGGTGAGTTACTGTCTGCGAAAATACCGCCAACAGGGCCTGGCCATGTTCCCGGACGCTGCCCTCGACGTCGTACAACCCGAACCTGCGCCTGAGCCGACAGCAAGTGCTGATGGGGAGGAGACTATGGTTGAGAAGCCGGGTAAGAAATCTGCCAAGGGCAAGAAGAGAAAGAAGGGGAAAAAGGACAAGAAGAAATCCAAGAAGAAGGATGTGGTCAAAAAGAAGAAGACTAAGTCAGAACCTGGCAAATCGTCGAAGAAGAAAAGCGATAAAAAAGGGAAAACAAAAGCCAAGAAAGGGAGCAAGAAGAAGGGAAAGAAGACAGCCAGTCGCTAAATGAGAGATATGAGCACGCCCACACGATTCAGATTGCCTGACGAATTTGAACAGGCACAATTCGACGCACTCCTGGCGGAACGCTACGCTTTCCTGGCCGAAGCGCCGCTGGCGGGATCCTGGAGCCTGTACGACACGTTTGACTGGCGCCTGTTCGGGCGGTCGCTAACATTGCAGTGGACTGGCGGCGATCTTGTCCTACATAATTTGTCCTATGGCGAAATGCTACACTGCCTGTCTGCGCCATCAGCGCCGAGATTCGCATGGGATTTGCCGGACGGCGTCTTCAAGGACCACCTTTCTGCCATCACCAAGGAGAGAGCGCTGCTCGAGCTTGCAACCCCCGTCACCCGTTCCTCTACCTATCGTATCCTCAACAAGGATGAGAAAACGGTGGTGCGGTTGGTTTACATGGCCGTGCAGTCAATCGGCTCTGATAAAGACCCACCCCTTGCCCCTTATCTGATACTGCATCCGCTGCGAGGCTATACCAAACAGGCTCGCCGCCTGGCTGTGTATTTGCAGAAAGGCCTGGCACTTGTTCCCGACGACGAGGCTATCTACTTCAGCGTCCTCCAGGCAGTGGGACAGACACCGGGCGCCTATTCGGGGAAAATGAATGTCCGGCTAGAACCCAAAATGCAAGCTGGCGAAGCGGCCAAGATCATCATGCGCCATTTGCTAGCGACGATGCGGACCAATGAAGCTGGTATCAAGGCGGACATCGACAGCGAGTTCCT
The DNA here is from genome assembly GCA_003353825.1 of Chloroflexota bacterium. Next base: position 5,466 of record PIVW01000309.1, on the reverse strand, counting down.
GCACGATTATCGTGTGGCCGTGCGACGAACTCGTTCGGCCTTGAATCAGATCCGCAAGGTATTTCCGGCGGAAACAACCAACCTCTATAAGCAGAAGTTCAGGACATTGGGCCGTTTAACGAACGAATTACGAGACCTGGACGTCTATCTGCTGGCTGAGGCCGACTATCGGGCCATGTTGCCGAAAGCCATGCAAGAAGACATCACACCCCTCTTCGAGTATCTGCGCTCTCGCCGGTCTAAGGCTTTAACCGAGGTCATCGCTGGCCTGGAAACAGAAACTTACGCCCGCCTGATCACAGAGTGGGACGCCTTCTTGCACGAACCGGTTGGCAAAAAAGACGCCCGCAATGCCTCTGTCCCCATCATTAATTTGGCCCGAAAACGCATAGTTAGACAATATCGGAGTATCGTCCGAGATGGCATGTATATCCTCAAACATACCGAGGATGAACTTCTACATGCTTTGCGAATAGAGTGCAAGAAACTCCGCTACCTGTTGGAATTCTTCGCCAGCCTGTTCCCGTCCAAAGAAATGCGCCGCCTGATCAAACAGCTTAAGCGCCTGCAGGATAATCTGGGCGAGTTCACCGACCTGTCAGTCCAACAGGCGTATTTACTGTCAATTGCCGAGACTTTAGAAATTGATGAGGCACGTGCGAGAAGGGCGCTGGTGGCAACCGGCTTTTTAGTGGAAAGCATGGCTCGTAAACAGCAAGACGTTAGAGCTGATTTCGCCGGTACATTTACAGATTTTGCCTCGCCCGCCCACCAGAAGCAATTTCAGCGGCTATTTGCCAAAGGGAAGGGGGGCAAGTCATGACGACGCTGGCGCTGTACAGTAACAAAGGCGGCGTTGGCAAGACGGCAGCCGCTGTCAATCTAGCCTACCTGGCTGCGCAGAGCGGCTATCTTACACTGCTGGCCGACCTTGATCCCCAGGGTTCGGCAACCTTTTATTATCGTATCAGGCCGAAACTAAAACGCCGGGCACGCGGGCTCGTTGGCAGTAGCAAACAACTTGATAACAGCATCAAGGCGACTGACTACGAGAACCTGGACTTGCTACCGGCCGATTTCAGCCATCGCAACCTCGACATCACATTTGATCGGCAGAAACGCCGCAAGCAGCGCCTGGACATCGCGCTCAGGCCGTTCCAGAAAGAATATGATCTAATTATCTTGGACTGTCCGCCCACTATAACTATCGTGGCCGAGAACATCTTCACTGCCTCCGACCATCTCCTGGTGCCCCTCATCCCCACCACCCTCTCTGTGCGCACTCATGAGCAATTGATGTCTTTTCTGGCCCAGGAAGGGCGAATCGGCAAACGCGTATCAGCCTTTTTCTCTATGGTCGATGCTCGCAAGAATCTGCATTGTCAGATCATGACTTCGTTCCAAGCTGGATTTGATGGCATCCTCCACAACTCCATCCCATACTTGTCGCAGATCGAACAGATGGGGATTTACCGGCAACCGCTTCCGGCCTTCGCCCCTAGATCAAGAGCCACTCTTTCCTATCAAGCCCTATGGAGTGAAATTCAGCAGAAGCTTTATGATGAGCGTTGATCAAAGACCTTACGAACCTATCTCAATTGTCTCAAACCGATCAGAGTGGGACGTAGATGAGATCATCGGAGATGTAATGGCTTACCTGGATGACTCAGTGCCAAGAGCAACTGCACATCAAACAATCGTAGCGCTACTGGCAGACTACGAACATGCCCGAATAAAGACATTTGTGCCAATATTGGTTCGCCGTAGGGCACTGGTGTATTTCGGAGTGAGATGAGGCAATCTTATGGAAGCTGAAGCCAAATTCACAATCTCCGATCCTGAAATCTATTGGCGTCTGCAAACAACCAAGAACCTGGTTGCTTGTTGTGTTGTGATAAGATAATAAGCGTTCCATTTCAGTTAAGGAGAATGACATGTCTAAAAAGAAGAAGGGCAAGAAGAGCAAGGCAGGACACACGGACAAGCACGCTGTATCTTCTGCGTCGGCCGAATCACTACTTCCGAAAATGAAACGCAAGGAATTCGACCACGAACTGCGAAACCTCCAGGTGGAACTGGTGAAGATGCAGGAATGGGTCAAGGTCAGCGGCGCCAAGATCTGCGTCCTGTTTGAAGGCCGTGACACGGCGGGCAAAGGCGGGGTGATCAAACGCATCGTCGAGCGGGTCAGCCCGCGCGTTTTTCGGGTTGTGGCTTTACCTGCACCCACGGAACGAGAGAAAACGCAGATGTATTTTCAGCGCTATATGCCTCATTTACCGGCAGCGGGAGAAGTGGTGCTCTTCGATCGCAGCTGGTACAACCGTGCTGGCGTCGAGCGGATAATGGGCTTTTGCACGGAGGAAGAGGTAGAATATTTCTTGAACTACACCCCGGCTGTTGAAAAGGCCATCATTAAATCTGGGATCATCTTGATCAAATATTGGTTGGAAGTGGACATGGATGTTCAGACCGAACGTCTAAAGGCACGTGACAAAGACCTGCGCAAAACATGGAAGCTCAGTCCAATGGATCTAAAAAGTTACAGCCATTGGTATGACTACTCGCGTGCTCGTGATGCCATGTTTGCCGCGACAGATACGCCTGAATGCCCCTGGTATGTGATAGATAGTAACGTCAAACGCCGGGCACGACTCAATTTGATCACTCACCTGCTCAGTCTGATACCCTATGAAGAGATGCCGCGTAAGCCTGTCAAGTTCCCAAAGCGAGATCCCAAAGGGGATTATGTTGAACCAGATTATCCCTACCGATTTGTCCCCCAGGTATATTGAGCCTGAACCCACGTTCAGTGCTGTTTCTTTTATCCAAACATCTGGAGGGACATGTGATGTAAAAAATGTAGCACACATAACTTAATCAACATAACATCATCCCCAACAGATACTGAAAAAGAGGTGAAAGATAATGACAGAAGTTACAGGAAACCAACCAAAGTGGTATACCTTGACCCAAGAAGCGGTCAGCAAGGAGTTCCAGGTCGCCCCTGCCCAGGGCTTGAGTGAAGCCGAAGCCGCCAAACGCCTGCAACAATACGGTCCAAACTCCTTAACGGAGACAGAAGTAGAACCAACCTGGCGTGCTTTTCTCCGCCAATACAAAGACTACATGCGCATCGTGCTCCTGGTCGCCGCCATCGGCAGTGTCATTATTGGTGACTATACTACCGGCCTGGTCCTGTTTCTTCTCACCGTTGGTAGTGCCTATGCGGGCCTATACCAGGAACGCAAGGCCGCCGACAGTGTGGCTGCCCTGCGCGAGATGATGAACATTCAAGCCAGGGTTCGCCGCGATGGCCAGACCTTGGAAATTCCCCTCGAGGAGGTTGTGCCCGGCGATGTAGCCCTCTTTGAAGCAGGAGACCGCGTTCCCGCCGACGGCCGCTTACTCCTCGCCGCCACATTAGAAATCGAAGAGGCTGCCCTCACCGGTGAGAGCACCCCGGTGCTGAAAGATACCGATCCCGTCGAAGATCCAGAAGCGCCTCTAGGCGATCGCCTAGACATGGCTTATATGCAATCCAGTGTAACCCGCGGCCGGGGCGAAATGATTGTAACAGGAACCGGTATGCAAACGGAAGTAGGTCACATTGCAGGCTTGTTGCAGGCCACCGAGGAAGAAAAATCTCCCCTGCAAAAGCAGATCGATGGCCTGACCATCATCATTGCCTCCTTGGCCGGCATCGCCCTGCTGTTGATCATAGTTTTTGGCATAACAATCTGGGGTTCCACCTTTGACGAACTCTTTGTCCTGGCCATAGCCCTGGGCATCGCTGCCATTCCCACGGCTTTACCGGTCGTCGTGACTACTATTTTGTCCTTGGGTACCACAGAAATGGCCCATCGTCACGCGGTTATCAAGCAACTCCCGGCCGTAGAAACCCTGGGTTCTACCTCGGCTATCTGCTCCGACAAAACCGGGACCCTGACGCTGAATCAGATGACCGCCCGCATCCTGGTCATTGCTGGCCATCGCTTTGAGGTGACTGGAGAAGGCTACGGATATGACGGTCAGATCCGTCACGTCGGAGGTGTGAGTGAAAAGACCAACCTCGATGCCTATATGCTACCCATGGCTCTTTGTGCCGATGCGGTTGTGCATGAGGGCGAACTCGTCGGTGACCCAACCGAGGGAGCGCTCGTCGTTTTGGCCCAAAAAAGTGGTCTCATAGTACAGGCAACGCGCGAAGAATATCCCCGGATCGCCGAAGTCCCCTTTGACTCCGCTTACAAATTCATGGCCACTTTCCACAACATGACCAACGCCAGCGGCGAGGCTGTCGTGCGCTGTTACGTTAAAGGCGCTCCAGATGTGATCTTGGCCCGGGGCACATCAGTGCGAACTGATCAGGACCCAGCCCTACCTCTGGATGATAGCTTGCGGTCGCGGGTCGAGGAAATCAATGAAGATATTGCCAAACAAGGCATGCGAGTCCTGGCCACGGCCGAACGAGATTTTGACCCGGCGACCTTTGACCCGAACGCCGATCTCCTGAACGAAATCAAAGATCTGACCCTCTTAGCCATGGCTGGCATCGTCGATCCCCCTCGCGCAGAGGCTAGAGATGCCATCACTGAATGTCACTCGGCCGGCATCCAGGTACGGATGATTACCGGCGACCATGCGGTAACGGCCGGCGCCATTGCTCAACAGTTAGGCATTGAAGGCCGGGCTCTCACTGGAGCCGAATTTAACAAGATGAGCGACCAGGAAGTCGACGAGCAGCTTGATGATATTGGCGTCATCGCTCGTGTTGCTCCCGAAGATAAGATTCGCTTGGTCTCATTGCTCCAGAAGCAAAACAAAATCGTAGCGATGACCGGCGACGGTGTTAATGACGCCCCAGCTTTGAAAAAAGCCGATATCGGCGTGGCCATGGGAATTACGGGCACTGACGTCTCCAAAGACGCCGCCGTCATGATCTTGACCGACGACAACTTTGCCACCATTGTGGGTGCTGTCGAATATGGCCGGACTATCTACGACAATTTGCTCAAGTATATTCGCTTCCAGATGGCCGGCCTTTTCTCCTTTGTATTGTCTTTTCTGGCCGCGGCCGCTTTTGGCGTTACCCTGGTCTTGTTTAACCCGCTGCAAATTCTATTCGTCAACTACTTCATCCAGGGCGCCATCGGTATCAACTTCGTTTTTGATACCCCGACCAAAGGATTGATGAAACGCAAGCCACGTCCGGCCAACCAAAGGATTATGACCTGGCCCTTGGCAATTCGCCTCTTCATCATTGGCGCCTTAGTCGCCCTCGTCTCCGTGGGCGCTTACCAGTGGGTCAAGACGACAACTGGCGACAATATCGCCGCCCAGTCTATGGCAATGGTGATGTTTTCCATCGTTCACATCCCCTTCTCGCTCAGTTTGCGCAATCCTACCGAAACCGTCTTTCGGCGTGAAACCTTTTCCAATCGCAACCTTTGGGTCGCCTATGGA
>PIVW01000884.1 GCA_003353825.1 Chloroflexota bacterium | reverse complement strand
AGAACCTCCATAGGAGCACTCGTGTGTTTACGGATTAACGTCCCAACCTTGCGTATGAGGGCTTGAACTCCCTCTTTGGACGGTGTGATAAGCAGTTTGTTACCGTACTTGCGAAAGGTTTGTCCGAGAAAGGTGAATCCGTGTTTGATGTGCGTGATGTGCGTCTTCTCAGCAGAGAGTGTCAGACCACGCGTTGACAGGAACTGTTCAACCACCGGTTTGACAACTTCTTCTAACAGGCGTTTCGATTTGCATGTTATTATGAAGTCGTCTGCATAGCGGATGAAGTTTAGACGACAGCGACGGGGTACTGCTGCGTGCACGGCTTGCTCCAGCCCGTCGAGTGTCATGTTACTCAAGGTGGGGCTAATGATCCCACCTTGAGGTGTTCCTTTGTGAGATGGATAAGTGATGCCGTTTTCCACATATCCGGCATTGAGCCATTTGCGGAGGATTACCGTTTCCATGGGAATATTCGCCAGCAGCCATGGCTTTGAGATGTTGTCAAAGCAGCCGGTGATATCGCCTTCGAGTACCCAGGTTGCCGATATTGGCTTGGACAGGGCATTAAATGCCGCCGCTATGGCATCCGCACAACGACGTCCTTCACGGAAACCGTGAGAATTTGGGTCTGCTGTGGTTTCTGCCACTGGTGCTAGAGCCAGTTTGTATAGCGCTTGCATCGCTCTGTCGTACATGGTAGGGATACTCAGTGGGCGTTTCTTCCCATTCTTCTTGGCAATGTAGATTCTCCGTAAAGGTTCAGCGTGATAACCGTGTTGTTTCAGGCTGCGTGCAGCCTGCATTTTGGCTCTGGCACCTCGCCATAAGATGCCGTCAACGCCAGGGGTCTTCTTTCCCTTGTTTGAGGTCACTCGTTTCACAGCCAGTAACTTGGCGTAGAACGAGCGGGTAAGGATTCGTTGCAGGGCTTTCACCTTGCCGCGTCTTCCTTCCTGTACAGCCTTTGCGATACGCATTTGCAGTCTTCTTACCTGACGCCACGCTTCTTGCCAATTTATGGCAGACCATTGTTTTGCGTCGTCGGTGAGGGCACCAGCCTGAAAGGCCGTCATTTGCGTTCTCACCTTCGAAGATTCTTCAAACTCTCTCGCAACGAAACACCCGCTGAATGTCAGCCACTTACTCTGGCTGGAACGAAGTTCAGCCATTGAAGGTTGGGAGATATTTGCCACGAATGGCGAAATTGTCTCTATCGTTCCCATTACAGGATCGCCTTAGCTTGATTCAGCTTCTTCTTGTCACCTCTCCAGTAGTACGCCTTACGGTAATACCTGCCTGGGCTTGCCCCGGGCGAAGTGGTGACCTTTCTCCGTTCTGTGTAATCGACCATTGTAGGCAACTTAGGTGGGCTCTGGACGCCGGCAGTCAAACGATTCCGTGCAGACACGTTAGAGATCTGCAACCTGACTACTCGTGCAAGCACTGGGAAGCACGACGTTCGACCTTCATCCGCCGAAGCGGAAGCTAATCCCCGTAGGTCTGTTCCCCTTGACGACGCGTGTGAACCTTTGATTAATCTCACCATATTACCTTGACCCTAGCCCTTTATACTGGATGGGATTTCCAGAGGGGTCCAATCACTCACGATCTCGAACCCAATTCGGTACATTGTCGGTTGGGCTCCACACCCTGTCATCAACGCAACAGCAGCATGCCAACCTAGGGTACTGCCGGAAATACGCCAGGTGTCTTCTGACCAGCGTCAACTA
>PIVW01000883.1 GCA_003353825.1 Chloroflexota bacterium | reverse complement strand
GCTTAAATTCAGATACAGTACCGCACGAAAATCGCGCCGCTATTCTTAACGCGATCTAAACCAAACTCTAACTATAAACAGCGTTCCGGGGGTTAAACCGACATGGCAGCCTTATCATCCGATTGGTAGGGTTGCTTTGCGTAGTTGGTGTGGTGAGTTTATGAAAGAGGGCAATAATTCGCTAGCCTTGAGCGAAGAACAATATACCGATATCGAGGCCGCCGTCATGGAATCGGAACGCGGAAGAACGTTCCTGAGAGAGTTCTCCGAACGCAACCGGCACGCCGATACCATAATGCTGCTGGAGGCAATCTCCCGCCTGGAGAGCGCATTGTGTCTCAAGACCACGGCAGCAGCGCACGAACAGCCTGGAGAATTCAATCCGGCCCTGGCCGAGATCGCCGGTATGACGACCTCAGCCCGAATGGAAATCGCAGCCATCCGGAACGATATGATCCGCGACGGCAGCACTCTCACGGAAGGGGCAGAGACGTTATCCGACGCTATCGCGGAAGCCCGAAGCGTCTCGTCCAATCTGCTATCCCTGGCCAGAACAATAGAGAATCTGGTCTGGCGGATTCAGGAAAATGGTGGCGATGATACTCTTTGCGAGCAGCTGGAAGCCGGAGTCGATGAACTGATGTCCTTGTGCTGGAGACAAGATGTTAGCGAACGACGGGCCGTCAAGGCGCTGAACACCCTGCAACTTATCAGCGAGCGGACCGGGGGGACCCTGCCGGGTACGCTAAACGGCACACAGAACAATGAAGCCGGTTTTGCCACCCTGCCAGGCCATGGTCCCGTGGCGTCGGAAGACACCAGCGACAGCATTTATTTTGGGGATGATATCCATCTATTCTCGGTTGAGAGAAACATAACCGTCGCCAACAACCCTATCAGGCTGGCCAATACTCCCGACGAACAGAACATCGCGCCCAACGGGGAAACTTCAGGCCAAATCAATGCCGAACCGCAAACCGCCCCGCATGAAAATAGCGCCCAAGCCAACCTAAGCGAGACCTCGTCCGCAGAGCCGGATGACGATAACGGCCATATTATAATCATTCGAACGCCAAGTTAGCCGCAACGCAAAAAAATCCCCAAGCCCGCATCCCGCCGGTATGAACGCAAAATGGGTTAAACTGTCACTATCTGCGAAAACAGCTCCGCATCGACGTTCCCACCAGATAAAACAATCGCGATTTCCCGGTCCTTGCAATCGATTTTGCCCGAAAGCACCGCCGCTAGACAGACTGCACCGCTTGGCTCCACCACCAGTTTTAAGGTGTGGAAGGCATAGGCAACAGCCATCCGCACCTCGTCATCACTAACCACCAAACCACCCGCAGCACGAGACCGGTTGATTGCGAAGGTTATTTCGCCGGGCCGCTCGACCAGCAAGGCGTCACACAATGAACCGGTGAGCTTTTTGTTGCGGGAACGTTTGCCTGACTTCAAGGATCGCCTGTGATCATCGAACCCTTCCGGTTCGACTGAATAAATCTCCGTCTCTGGAAAATAAGCATCAAAAGCAAGAGAAATACCCGCTAGCAAACCGCCACCGCCCGCTGGCGCCAGAAGCGCGTTAGGCGCAACGCCTCGCACAGACAAATCCTGGGCAAACTCCAGACCCGCTGTACCCTGGCCGGCAATCACATCTACATCGTCGTACGGCGGGACGATTACAGCCCCACTCTTACCGGCAATATCCCTGGCAATAGCTTTCCGATCCC
>PIVW01000011.1 GCA_003353825.1 Chloroflexota bacterium | reverse complement strand
TGCTCTTGCGGGTTCATGATGACCTCTCTGATGATGTGGCGATTTTCAGAAAGGTTTGCTCATGAACCCGTTTCCGTCAAGTTTCGTCATACTCCCAGTTCAACTGCGGTGCTACCCTTTTTTAGTATCTGTTTGTTTTTGTTTATTGCCGTGGAATATCTAAAACTTGACCGGAAACTCAGTGAATAAATTCGGTTTCCCCGGGGTTCTGTAGGCGATCTAGTTCAGCAACAGTCTCAGCCTACCGGCTGTCGCTTTGCATAACGGACTGAATGGCCTCTAGGTAGCCTTGCCCAACCGCTTGGGGATGGAAACGCTCACGTGCCTGCTGTACCGCACCTACGCCTAGAGCAGCGGCATGTTCGGGATCCGCCAATAAGACTTTAAGATACGAAGCGATAGCCTGTACAGCGCCGGGCTGCGCCAGATAGCCTGTTATCCCGGGCTCGATCATGTCGGCCAACCCGCCCACCTGTGTGGCTACCACAGGCCTGCCCGCAGCCATGGCCTCGGCCACGATCACGGGTGCATGCTCTTCGTATGAGGTCAGCGCCAGAACCTGCGCCCGATCGATAGCCTGCTTGACACCCGCCTGCGTGGCCGGGCCACAGAAGCGAATGGCATTTCCAAGGGGTTGAGCCTGCTCTCGTAACTGATCGGCATAGGCTTCATCCACCGGCGCGCCCACGATATCCAACGTCAGCTGCGGAAATTCCGGCAATAATCGCTCCACAGCTTTAATAGCGATCTCCACACCTTTTCGGGGGGTTAGATTGCCCACGAACAGCAAATGGTAGGGCTCAGGTCGTGGTCCGCGTTCAAAAAAGAGAGGGGAGACAGGATTATCGACGCGATGGAACTGCGCAGTGGTACGGCTGCGATAGGTCTCGATGACATGGTTGGAGATGGCGATGAGGTGTTTGGCCTGACGCAATGTTTGGCGTTCCAGTCTCACTTCCCATAGTGTTGCTGCTCGGGTGAACATGCCGCTTCGGGTCCAGAATTCATTGGTCGGAAAGCCATGGATTGTGTGTATCGTGGGGATACCGGTGTCGAACGCGGCCAGCGCGTATTCGGGCTGGTGCGTGGAAATGGCATCGGGGGCTATCTCCAACAGTAGGGGCTCGATCAGCGCCCGAGTACGGAACATGTTGGGGAGCAATCGACCTTCGCGCGCAGCGATGTTGTACATCGTATAGCCGTCGCGCACGGCCGTTTCCTTGGGAATACCGCGCCTATGCTGGATGAGATGCAAATCGACATCGTCGTTGGCGGCATAGACAGCGCCTAGATTGGCAATCACACTTTGCACGCCACCTTGAGGTGGGGCGTCAACTGGGAAATGGCCGAGAATGGCGAGGCGGAGGGGCATGATAGTGGAATGATTGAAGATTAGAAGCTGTCTCACACGACAATCCTGTATCATCAACCATTGACTCTGAGACGGTATTGCTTGGTCAGGTTAGGACTTCATCGTAAACGTCGAGGGTCTTGGTGACAACGGTATCGAGGCGGAAACGAGCGGCGGAATGGCGGGCGTTCTCTCCCCAAGTTTGGACTTGTTTCGGTTCTGTAAGCAATCGTCTTAGCGCCAGCGCCAGATCATGAGGCTGATCGGGTGGTACGAGAAGGCCGGTTCTTTCATGCTCGATCTGGTACGGTACTCCTCCCACCTTGCTGGCGACCACCGGACATCCTGCGGCCAGAGCTTCGGCCACAACCACCGGTGCTGTCTCCTGTCTCGCCGCCAGCACCAGCGCCGATGCACGAGCATATTCGGCTAACAAATCACTGAGCTGCAGATTTCCCAGAAAGGAAACCTGGTTTTGCAGAGCCCGTTCCTCCACCATGTTCTTGCAGTCGGCCACAAAACCGGGCGCCGAGTCGGTCTCTCCGGCGATGCGCAGATGGGCTTCCGGAAACAAAGGCGCGATCTCTGCAAATGCCTGGATTAGTGTATCAATGCCTTTTCGAGGAATCACCCGCGCCACCGAAAGTATGCAGCCTGATATAGGATTACGTTTCACGTTGAAGCAGGCGTCATCCACAGGATTGTCGATATCGTGCCAACGGATATGCCGATACTGCGCGAATGCCTGGCGGATGTACGGGGTAATAGCGATGCAGGTGTGAGCACGCTGCAAAACACGCGCCTCAAATAGGCTATCATATTGCCAGGCTAGCCGTTCTTTAAGCGTCTGTGCGTCATTGAGCGCTGCCTCGTGACGGACCACACCATGGGCGGTAATCACATTGGGCCAGCGGCCATCCAACGCCGCTGCCGCGTAATAGTGAGTGCTGTGAGCGTGCACGAGCGTGGGTTCGAAATCTTCAGCAATGGCCAGCAAACCCTTGCGCAACGGCCGCTGCCAGCGCAGACGTGGATAACGGGGCACCCTCAGACGATAGACCTTCACTCGGCCATGTTGCTCGACCCTGGTTTTGGTGCTGACATGGGCTGCGCCAACCGCCACTTCGGTATGTAGTTGGCGCGCCAGACCCTGAGCAAGACTATGAACAACTGCCATGAGACCACCCGATACGGGTTGGCCAAACTCTGGGTAAGGGCCGAAGAGGAGGATTCGCAAGAGAGAAGAGCGTGAAACGTGATGAGTCATGAGTGATGAGTCCGTGTCATTTATCTGGAATGTTTTCGCGGCAAAGGACACTTTTGCCTTTTGCACTTTGCCTTTTGCACTTTATTTTTTGTCGTCAGCCCAGAATCTCATCATACAGGTCACTGAGCTGATCGACCTGGTGTTCGATGTTGTAGCGTTCGGCGACACGGCAGCGTCCGGCATGGCCCATGGCTCGCGCGCGCTCAGGATCGTCCAGTAAGGAGTCGATAGCCACCGCCTGGGCATGAGGATCGGCCGGCGGCACCAGCAAACCGGTCTTGCCATCGACCAGAATGTCGGGGATAGCTCCACTGTTTGCGCCCACAGCGGGCAGACCGGCCGCCATGCCCTCGATCAGCACCCGGCCAAAAGGCTCGGCCTCGGTCGGCACGAAACACAAGAGGTCGGAGGCAAGCAACAGACGTGGCACATCGCTGCGATAGCCGCTAAAGTGAATATGGTCACCTATACCAAGATCCTCGGCCAGTCGCCGCAATTCTGAGTCCAGACCCACATCTGTGATCTCTACATCGCCGACGATCAAGCCATGCGCGTCTGCTTGCCGGGCAATGACATCGACCATTGCCCGGATAAAAACATCGAATCCTTTGCGTTGCATGATCCGCCCCACAACTGTTACCAGGGGGACATCTTCGGCTAGCCCTAACTCTGCTCTCACACCTGCTCGATCCGCAACGAGTTCGAATTGACGCAGATCAATAGCATTGGGGATAATGCGTTCGCGGCGAAAACGGACACCTTGAGCCAGCTGTTCTTCACGTAATGGCTTCGACGTAAACACAACTGCGTCGATCCAGCCACACAGCCGGTGGTGCAGGTCATCCAGTGGCACGAATGAACGCACGGTAACAAGGCTAGGTTTCTTGCACCAGCGTGCGGCAAGGATGCCCGGTTCTGCAAGAGGGATGGCGTCATTCATATGGATGAGGTCAATGGCGTTATCGTTTATCACACCGGCGATAAAGGTCGCCGTGTGGCGAGAGCGCAACCAAATACGCCGCGTGATCGGGCCCCAGCGCCAGGGCGTTCCCAACCATCGCTGATCTCTCAACCAACTTGCCGATTGACTCGAGCGAATGTGCTGGGTTCCACTCCGAAAGGGGATCGCCGTACCTTGCCCTGCGTCATAAACCATGATCGGAATATCCAATGCCGCAATTTCAGGTATCTCGCTGACGGATGGTGAGAGCAAAGCATGAGGCCTATAGCGATCATGAGGCAGAGAGTCTAGAATCTGTATGAGACTGCGTACCGAACCACCAACGCTAGGTGCGAAATCGACGTAGAGGATGCGAGGCTTTGTCATGTCCGGCGAGAAGTTGATGGTGCGGGCGTCTGATCCCGCCCCAGGCTGTTTTCCAAAGCTTCCAGCACAAAGGCCAGAATGATAGCGAGCAGCAGGCTGACGATAACACCGACGGCAAGCAATTGGGCAGTGCGTTTGGGAAGCGCCACACTGGGCAGCCGTGCCGGATCGGTCACTTGCAGAAAGCCGATGTTCTGACCTTGGCGCAACTTGAGCTGGGCTTCATTGGCCTTGTCAGTCAGAAACGAGAAAGTTGCCTGTGCGCGGGCAGCATCATTCACCAGCAAATCATAGCGCTCCTGGATACCCAAAAGATAGATTAGTTGCTGTTGTTTTTCGTCCAGCAATCGATCATATTGGACAATTGAGTTACGATAGCCGGCAGCTATTGCCGCCGCATCTTCGGCACTACGACGTTGTGCGCGTGAGAGCGCCAGAAGGCTTTCGTTCTCGGCTAGCACCGAGGGGTCGGGTTCAGAGTCTATGACCTCGGCCACATCAATGGTTTCACCTGTGTCTTCCGTTCCGCCAACTGCAGCTTCAGAGCCTAAAGTCTCGGTAACAATGGCAGAAGCTATCGGCGCCTCGGCTAAGGCGCGATTGGTTTCAGAAAGGATCAAGTATTCACTGGCAAGGCGTTCATTGCGCCCTGCTTCGATGACAGCGCGATCGCGGTCAGCCTGCAACGATCGCCGCAGATCCTGGTAGGCGACCAATTCACGATCGAGATCGCTGATTTCGTTTTCGAGTTGAAACTGTTGTAGCGCTTCCTGCGTTGCGCCCCGTATCTGTACCTGCGCTTCGACTTCAGATTCGATGAACGCAAGTGATATTTCGGATGGTTTGGAACGAATGTTGCGATATGAGACAAGTGCGTTTTCGACCTGAACTGTCACAACCTGTTGCGCTAACTCAGGTGTCGGCATGTCAGCAGATACAGTGATGAAATCGGTCTGGTGCTGGCTGTCGATGCGCTCTATCAATTCTTCTGCCGATAAACTCAAGCCCAGATCGGCGATGGTTTTCCATGCAACTGAGGGTAAGCGTATGACATCGTAAAAATCATCATGTACAGCCTGGGTTTGCTCAGCACTGGCTGTAAAGCGAGTCTGCGAGAAAAGCGAGACTTCTAGCGGATCAACCGGCAAGATATGCAGGCGTGTGAACGCTTTGTAATCGGGTTCGGTTGTGCCGGACAACGCTAAAATGACAGCCGTCGTGACCATGGGGAGCAAGAGAATGAGCCACCAGCGGCGGGTGATAATACGGAAATAGGAAGTTACTTCTTGGTTGGATTGTGACATGGGAACGTCTTGCGTGTTGCGTAGTGCGTAGTGCGTGGGCCGAATTGCGTATTGCACGGCATAATAGGCATGACTAATACGTCTTACGAAGATCGCTAAGTGCTTACAGCCTTACATCGACAAAGTTCTGTCAACGGTGAATCCCAAAATTGATTCTACAATAGCTATCTGGCCGTTGCAGCAAGGCGCTCTGCAATCTTGGTGGAAAGGGCTTCGACACGCTGATCCCAGGTGTGTTGCCGGGCGACGGCCTGTTGGCGAGCACGGCGCTCTCTGCTGTCTGCCGATAGTGCCTGCTCTATCGCCTGTGTGAAACCTCCCGCATCCGCGTCTATCCAAACGATGTCTGAGAACTCACGGGCGGCGGGGATATCGGTGGTAACGATGGGCACACCGGTTGCCATGTACTCGTACAGTTTGAGAGAGCTGATGTTGCGGGTCCATTCATTCTGTTTGTAGGGGATAAGGCAAGCGTCGCAGGCCAGCATGTACGCAGGCAACGCTTCCAGTGCCTGGCGCCCAACAAAGTGTGTATTGGGCTGCCTTGCGAGAGTTCTCAAGAGATCGAGATCATGCCTCAAGGTGACGGGTCCCACAAACAGAAATTGCCAGTACGGGCGCTCTTGAGCCAGGCGATTGAGTAACACCAGGTCCAGTTTTTCATTGATGACGCCAGAGTAGCCAATCAGTGGACGCGATGCGCCGGCCAATTCGGGTAGGTTCGTACCGTCCTGGTTTTTAGCGGCAAAGAGATCGTAATCGACACCATTGGGTACCCAATAGATGTGAGAGTGCAAGTGCTTTTTACTTTGGTACAGAAGCGGTGAAGTTACGAACACGAGATCGGACGCCTGAATGACATCGGCTTCCATGCGCCGTACGGTATTTTGCCAACTGCTGCCATTGACTCCAGATTGGGCGGAGGTGTAGGCTGAGTACTCGTCTACGGCATGATAGATCGACAGCCGTTCCTGTAGGTGTCCAACCATCTCCCCGAGATTGTACTGAAACACCCAGAGGATGGGATCGGACATGTTCAGGCGGTTCATCACACGTTGCAAGCTTCTTCGGCGCAGGTTAAAGGTCACATTGCTCAGAGGTGGCCGCCCCGAAACGGGAGCGTATCGAGGCCATTGAAACACCCAAAGATTCTCCAGAGGAGAATAGACATGGGCGCGCCTTAGTGCCAGTGGCCCCCGTCTTCGTAACTCGGAGGTCACCTGCCGCAAGTAAACCGTAGGCTCGACAAATAGGATTCGATTCTGCTTTGCCAGGCGCGACATAATCTGATGGCGGTTACGCCAAATATCATCCCACGTGTTTGGGGCGAAACAGATGATGTTCTGTCCGGTTAGCATGAGCTATGAAGACATTCTCAGACTACAAGTGATTATTGAACAGTCACACGAAGCCGGTTGCACCCGGCTTCCTGGCCGTTTACGACGTGTGAGAGGGCGGGTGCTGACTTGGCGCTAAAGCGTCTACTACAAACTGGATCGATACATAGAAACGTGCTGGGAACCAAGTAGGGTCCAATCTCTGGACTCTGCAAAGGCATAGGCTGCTTGTTCAGCCTGGCGAGCATCCAGAAAACGTGCTTGATCCAGCGCCTTTCTTAGTCCCCGCTCATCGGGGTTGAACAGGACGCCACGCTCGGGCGTAATCAAACCGGGGAAAGGTCCCAAAGCGGGAGCGACCAGAGGTTTGCCAAAGGAGTAGGCAAGCAGCGCCGCGCCCGATGTTGTGGCGCGGCGATAAGGTAACACACATACATCGGCGGCGTTGAAGTAATACTGAAGGTCAGCATCAGCAATAAAGTTTGAGATCAATTTGATGTTGGGATTGCCATTGACCCGAGCGCGTACCTCTGCTTCGTAGCCGGGCGCGCCCACCATACCGGCAACGACCAGTGTGGTGTTGGGTTCGGCCATATCATCATAGGCATCGATCAATTTGTCTAACCCTTTATAGGGTCTGACCTGCCCCAAGCAAAGATAAACAAAGTGTTCGGGAGGAATCGCCAACTGCCGTCGTGCTACCTCCCGCTTGACCTCGTTGGGGTACACACCAATATAGTTGCCATGGGGGATTACATGTACATGGTTTTCGCGAGCGTAAAGTTGTGAAACTGCGCTGGCGCTGGCGTCATCGTGTACATGAATGGCGTCTGCATTGGCAAATAGCCAGTCGTTAATGGCATCGTTCAGATCAGCGAAATGTCCTTCATGCTGGTTAAAATTGTGGACTGTATAGATAAGGCGAATACCACGTCTTCGGGCAAAGCGTAGCTTCCGCAAAATATCTCGCGCTGCTTTGTCAGCTTCGGCGCGCGTCGGATCGCCATAACTAAATTGCAACTCGGCCCAATGCACATGTAAGATATGCAAACGAGGATACAGCAACCAGCGCCAATCCATTGTTCGGTGTATTTGTGCTCTGATGCTGGAATCGGCGCCCTGCACACCATCAGCCAGTAGATTCACGTAAGGATTCAGGCGAACCCGTGAGAGATATACGACACGTAATGATGTGGGATTTGTGGCTTGGGATACGCTCATAATATGCTAAACACCGAAGCGGCCGGCCAGTCGCCGAGCCGGCCCGAAACGATTGATGAGAGCAACGGCAACTCGCCGGAAGATGGGATCGATCCTCCATGAAATGAGAGAATACACCAGCACCATGAGTATGCTGGCAGTCAATACCGGAAAGAGCCGGTGAGGCGACGGCATTAACATCATAAAGCCAAAAGCAATAGCTGCACTAAATCCGGCGACTAAGAAAACCGGCCCCAGGCGCCGGAAATAGTGGCGATAACCGCCTCCTAGCAACCGGTTGTTTAGATAGGCGGCAATGACAAAATCGATAACGGCCACGACAGCGCTTAACATAGCCACCCCTACGATCCCGCGCCAAAGGATGGCCGGATAGAGCAGCACCGCCATCGTAATCAGTCGCCACATGGCAAGATAGGTCAACCACTGGGGCTTACCCATCGAGCGGTAGATATTGCCCATGTTTGCGGCGATAGAGCGGGCCAAGCCATAAATGACCAACCACTCCATTGCTACGATCGAGGCATCCCACTTACCATCGTAATAATGATGGACGAAATAAGGGCCAAGTACCAGGGTGCCAATGGCCAGGGGGATCGATACCAAACCGACAGCGTGCGTCGTATCAAGAAAAATACAGCGTATGCGGTCTTTCTCATCCTGGATCTTGCTGAAAGCGGGAAACATGACACTGTTGACCAGGCTGGTGACATGGGTTGCCGGTACATTACTGAGCCGATAGGCCAGAGTGTAAAAACCTAAAGCCGTTGCACCTAGCACGCGCCCTATAAGCAGATCATCGATATTGGTAATGCCGAAGATGAGGAGACGACTGCCGGCAATATGCTTTCCGTAGGAGAGCATTTCTTGAAATACCTGCCAATCGAAACGCAACCGAGGCCGCCATGACGAAAAAAACCAGACCAACGATGTGCGCATAATGCCGTCCACTAGATAGCCGGTCACCAGCGCCCACACACCATATCCTCGTAATGCCAGGGTGATGGCAATGACGCTATTTAGAATCCCGGCGATGATCTCAGGTATTGCCTTGTTGCGAAAATCCAGCTCTTTTGCCATCAAGGTATAAGGTACCTGGCTGATACCATTGATGACGATGACCAGAGCCAGGGTTCTTAACACAGGTGTCACGCCCTCTGCTTCGCGAAAGAAATCCTCGATCCACGGTGCGAGCACGTAGATGACCATGTAGATGATAATGCTACTGGCGATCAAGGCAAAGAATGCCACATCGGAGCCAAGCCCACCCTCATCCTCCTTACGATAGATAAGGGCTGCAGCAATACCTAATCCACGCAGAAATTCAAACGAATTGATCGCTAACCAGGCGATGGCTACCAGTCCGAAATCCTCAGGTTCCAACACGCGTGCCAGCACCAGCGTAATGGTGATGAACGCCAGTATCTTGACGATAATGGTGGAGGATCCCACCCAAATGGCGCTATTGGCAACACGGCTTCGGAAGGTCATTTCAAAATCTGCAACCTATTCAAGCACGCGTTTCCTGCCAATAACAATCAGATCTCTGGCAAAAAGGGTAGGATGGCGTCGCGCCAAGCGGATATACCAGGGGCGTATCCAGGGATGGCGCATCCACCGCGGGTAAAAACCCTCGCGTACCCACAAGGAAGCTGAGCCGTCGACATGTTCTATTTCAATCTGCCGGTCTGAAAGCGAGCTACGGATATCATTGAGTGTAAAAAACCGCAGATGTGTGAAATCGGTTGGCGCCCCGTAAACGTATGGGAAGTGGCCGCGTAAGAGCCACAAGCGGCAACGCCAATGGGCGATGTTAGGCAAACAGAGCAACAGGGTTCCACCGGGTTTCAAGATCCTCGCCAGTTCGTCAAAGGATCGTGCCGGATCGAAGTGGTGTTCGATGGCTGAATCAGAGACCACCACTTCGAAACTGGCGTCAGGATAGGGGATATCCTGGTCAGCGATGTACAGTTGCTGAGCCTGAAGGCCTTTGGCCTGGGCGCGGCGTGTCGCCTCAAACGTTAGATCGGTCAGAACAACGTCAGCGCCACGTTCCTTGACCAAGCGTTCGGCCAACATGCCCGGGCCGCCATCCAACTGAAACAGGCGTTGGTCCTTTTGCACGTAGGGCAGCATCAAATCCAGACGACTGTCGTCAACCGTGTCATCTTTGGCAGCCCAATAAGCCTCGTACCAGGCGACGATATCCATGTCTATTCCCCTATTTCAGGCTCATGGGGAGATAGAGATGGTAGGGGGTTGCCGTAGGTGTGGATGTAGGAATCGCTTCGTGCCCAAAATCGATCAGCCGCTGATCGCCAGCGTCGATATTGATAATGATCGTGTCAGTGGGCTGAGCGGGATGATAGCCGGATGGAGCGAACTCTTGTACCGTATATTGGCCTGATTCGATATCTGGGAAACTATAGGCTCCATCCTCTGCCGTTGTTTGTTCAAATAATCGCTCTGTCCCTTGTAATAGTTGGACGATTGCTCCCACCAAGGTGGGCTCTCCGACCTGGTGGCTGCCATCACTGTTGACATCTTCATACACAACACCACTTACCAAACCCACCGATGGAGTTGGCGTTGGTGTGATGGTTGGGGTCGGTGTACTGGTAGGAGTTGGACTAGGCGTGGCTGTAGGCGGGATGGGTTGGTAAATGATATCCAACCTGGGCCTGACATTCACATCCCAATGATCGGCGCTTTGCAGTTTACGTGTGCTATTGTAACTGCTTGTGCTCACAACCAGCGCCATGCCATGGTTGCTGTCTGGATGCTGCACCCATTCTTGCACTGCGCTGAGAACGTTAAGCGAGCGGTAGCCTGCACCTTCATTGCTTTGCAACGACAAGGTCCTTATGGGTTCGTTTTCCCAATCCAGTCCCGGTGCACCACCGGGCGCGTCCCACGGTTGACCGGTATCAGCTTGGTTATAGGTGGCCGTGAGTTCGTTCCAGGGTCGCAACATATGGTGAACCCCGACCGTCAGATCCGGTCCCACATTGGTATCATATAGCTTCAGATCAGCAGCTTTGATCTCGATATCATTTGGCAAAATGTTCTCCAAATCGAAACGGAGCAAGGGTTTATAGATATCATCGGGACGCAAGTTCAGGGTAATTTTCTGCCCGTTGGCGGTGTCAGTTGCCCAGGCGTCTAGATACGTATCGGTTGTGCCCTCATAGTTTAAGCCATTCAGAAACGTATGCGTTACCGGCATGTTGCCGCGGTTGGGGAATAGCCGCATCACGGAACGGCCCTTGGGCAAAGTTACGTTTAACTTGTTATCGATCAAGGTGACGGGATAGGGTGGCCGGGTCCCTTGAGACTCATGCGTCTGTGAAACCACATAACTGACATTAGTATCCAAGCCCATGGCGCCGATGTCAAAGACCAGATCGAGGATAAGAACATCATCGCTTGATACGGTTATCAGTTCATTTTCCAGCTCTACATCCACATCGACTTCTGTAAAGAACTGCGAAGGGCGCTTGCCGATATCCAGCCAGTAGAAAGATTTAGCCTCATCAGTGCGTATTCGCACTTGCCTGGGATTAGTCTGTCGGGTGTACGATTCCATGAAAGATGCCGCCCACTCACCCCCAAAGGGGAGCGGATCATCTGCATGGCCACCTTCGTACCACTGGATTTCGACATGTTCAGGAGCGATTGCATTCGCCGCATCATAGAAATCAGTGGCATGGTGCGGTTCGGCAACGGTATCCACATCACCATGTACAATGGCAAGAGGTAGATTCTTGAGATTCGTAGCCATGTCCACAGGGCTGCGGCGGGCGTACTCGAAGGGGGTTTCCCAGGGTTCGCCACCGGTTTCGGTGATGATCTGGGACTGGCGAAACTCGCCCTCTTCGTAGAACCAATCACTTAGATCTGTGATTGTTTTATGCGTAACGGCAGCGGCAAAAACGTCAGGGTATTTCTCCGCCATCACTCCGGCCATCATCCCCCCCATACTGAAGCCACCCACATAGATGCGATCCATATCCACCGAGTAGTTTGTTTGCATGTACTCGATCAATTTTGCGGCGTCGTGCTGACTGCGGAGAGAGGCCAGTGGTTGTCCACCCGACCCTAAAGTATTGTGCCCTCGCTGTTGAGGTGATGCCACCAGCCATTGTCTTTCTACAGCGGCGGCGGTGTAATCGGTGACAAAGGGATCGAGTGGTTTACCATTCCAGCCGTGGAAGAGTAGCAACAGCGGGCGGGGACTGTTTTGCTCGGAGGGTTCGAGAATCACAGCATCGATCCCTTGCCCACCTTCGCCCGAGAATTGCGTCGAGACAAACGTACTGTGCTGCAAACCCTCGCCTCGAACGCGTAATGCCACGTAGTTCGCACCCCAGGTATCTTTGGTTTCTGCCGTTGTAAGCCGGACGATATTGGTGCCAGGCTGCAAGAGATCGGGCGAGAGATCGTACTCGACGATGTCGTCGGAGCTGTCGGTCCTGCAGGTACCCAAATTGTGGGCATCGGCCCGAACGATATGCCCCGTGTCCATGCCATTGATGAAGATAGGATGGTGATACCAGGTAGGCACATTGCTGGATCGCAGCAGCAATGTGGCTTCGGTTATCGTGCCTGAATAGGGTAACGAGAGATAGACATCTTTGGTGATGTAATGATTGACATCATACGGTTCGTCGATAAGCACATAACAATAATCGTCGACGAAGGAGAGTACCTCTACGACTTCATTGGCTGTGTCTGAACCGGCGAAAACATAGGACGATGTAAGGATGGCAAAGAGCGCGAAGAGTGCGGCGGTGGTGAACAAGGCAAGGCTGAGATGATGAAGCGCGCTTGTCTTGCTATTGCTGTCGGGTAAGTGGTGCATAGTGTTTGGTGATGGTGGCGTCAGGTATAGGACAGGCCATTATACCTGGGGAGTCAATACCCAGACAAAAGCGGGAGTAGTTCCGAATTTGGAATTACTGCCAAAAGCGGGAGGCATTACGGAGGGTCAAAGCGCTGTAAGGCGACTTCCGAAAAATAATTGAGGGGGATTTTATCATTTTTCGGAAGTCGCTAGAGGCATTTTCGGATTGGATGCTTATTTATTTTTCCGAAAATGCCTAATACAAAAGACGAAGCACACCTGCACCGCTGTACCAGCAGCTATCATGCGGCGTACTTCGCCTCGATTCGTGTATCATGCGCAGGAACTGCCGCTATTCGTTCTCGATATCTACTCCTTGTATCGGCAGGAACAACAAGGCACTGGCATCGAAATCACCGAAACTGATTTCCAAGATTGAATCCGGGGAGAGGGCGGCAACAATATCGTTTATGGTGCTGGAGACATGCCCGTAGGGATCGAATTCAACAACCCGGTAAGTGGCGGGAGCGGGTAGGTCGCTGAAGCGGGCGTAGCCGTCGCCACCGGTATCAAGCCGTCCTACCAAATCTGAGTCAGGTACAGACCGCACAATGATAGTGGCGCCGGCCAGCGCTGGTTCACCTGCATCACGAATGCCATCTTGGTTGATATCATTCCATACAAGAGCATGGATACTGCCACTGGGGATAGGTGTAGCCGTAGGTGTGGGTGATGGCTGGGCGTACATGCCAAAGTCGATGATCAGATCGCCCGATCCCGTTGCCACCCACTGGCTCCCAGGTGTAGTGGATTCCCAACCTGTTGGTGGTAGCACGAGCAACTGGTAGGTTTGGGCGATTAGACCTGAGAAACTGTAACTACCATCCGTTGCGGAGAGCGTATCGACGATCACCTGGCCACCACTATTCTTGAGCTGAAGGGTGACATCCTCGACTCCTTCTTCATCATTATCGATGGTCTTATTCTGGTTCCGATCATGCCAGACCAGACCGAGGATGTGGGCGCCCTCAGGTGTCGGCGTGATGGTCGGTGTTAGGGTGGGGGTGGCAGTGGCCGTAGGGGTTGGGGTTGGCGTGTTGGTGGGTATGGGGGTTTCGGAGGGCGTCGGCGTGATGGTAGGTGTCGACGTAGCGACGCGTTTGGCTGGAAAATCGTTGTTCACCTTCTCTTGCCCCGCTTCGATAACCACCCAACGTTCGACCAATTGTAACTGCCATCCCGCCGGTGGCACAGGTCGAACCCGGTAGGTTACACCATCGGGCAAATTCGAGAAGCGGTAGAATCCTAAATTATCGCCTACTGTCTCTGCCACAACCTGGCTACCACCGGCATCAAGCAGTTGCACAAACACGCCCGGTACCGGCAGATCTGGGGGGGCGTCGCGATAGAAGTTGTTGTTGATATCTTGAAAAATGTAGCCTGAGACACCACCGGTATTTGCACTGGGCGTGTGGGTGGGTGATGGTGTCCAAGTAGGGTCTCCAGTAGGCGTCGGAGTTGACGCCTGACTGGTTGGAGTTGGCGTGGGCGTAATCTGGGAGATGTCGCTCAGCTTCTGCACGTCCACATGATGGATATACTCATCGCCATCCTGGACACCGGCATCGCTACGACTATCGACAAAGAAATCGGCGCCTCCATCCAGACGGTTGCCGAAGTAGCCATCCTCGATGCCAAATGTCGCCACTTTCCACCGATCCGAGTTGGTTTTCTGCACGTAGTCTGGCCGGGGTTCAGGCAGGATGCCATTGCTCGGTAAACCATCATACGGCGCCAGCCCAGCTTGTACATCCCACTCTTGCACAGCATACAGGGTAGCCGCGCGCACGCCCGTTATCGAATCGTACATGAGACGCCAACGATCGTTACCTTGATCGAGATAAGTGATGGTGATGCGCAGGTCGTGTCCCTCACCGGGGTTGACAGGGCTGGAAAGATAACTGTCGTTGGCGTCGAAGAAGAAGCCGTAGTTGTTGGATGTCTGGTCGCTGCGGCGGGCCACCCAACCGGGGTCGGCCTCGATCTGTACGCCGGGGCGGTCAGCCGGATTAGAGATGTTATACAAACCAACGCTATTCAGAATAGGATCGTAAGGAGAAGTATTGTAATGCCAGGGTTTATCCAATACATTGGATTCGGCGGTATCCCAACCGGTTATGCCACCATTGGAAAGGAAGCGAGCGTCATCGGTAATGGGAATGGTGATACCGCCAGGGGCCTGGTGAAGCTGGTAAAGAAAAAACTCGTAGTTGCCGTTGGTAGGCCAATCGTGATATTGGTCGTGCTCAAAAACCCCGGTGCTGTAGCTAATGTACGTGGGATTCTTGTGTTCGCGCATGCGGGACCAGACGCTGGGGGGCATATTGCCGCCAGGTTGCACCGAGGTGCCCAGATAGCGCCGCACCCAATGGGCAATGGCGCGTGTGTCCGGCGCATCCATCGTATTCCAAAAGTTCGAGAGCCGGATATAGTCGGCGTGGACATCCAATGCGCGCGGCATGGCCCAGTAGAATTCGTTGATCGTGCGCATCATGTAGTCGTAACTTTCCAACATGATGGGGATCGATTCGTAGTGCAGGCGTGCCTGGTCATACATACCCGTGCAGCGCGTATTGGGGTTGGTGCTGGCACAGTTCTCGATATCGATGAAGTCGGAGACAATGCTATTGATCGAGATGCCGACACCCTGCGAGGCTGCATAATCGGCAATACGCTGTCGGGACTTGATGTCAAGATAGTAAGGCGCATTCTGTGTGACAATATCGATGCCGGTGCCTGCAAACGCACTGTTGTAAATTCCGATCACATCTCGCACATAGGCTTCCCATTCAGAGACACTCAAATAGCCGTTATCCCTGAGGAAATACTCATCGGGTGCGGCCCACCCAGATGACCTATTGTCGGCGGCGCGATTCTCGCCATCTTTGCCGGCGCCGATGGCAATCCAACCGACACGATCCTTATTTGGATGATTGCGGATGTGGTCTGCCAGGGCATTGATAAAGGTAGCGTATTGTTGCTTTACGTAGGGATGATTGTAATCGGGTAAGTACCAGGGACCGCCGTAATTCGTGCACCCTGTGTCGTTCCGTTCATCAGGGTGCACGGAAACAATGATGGTATCATCGGCCGTGTTTTCAATGCCATCACTACCAACACGCACGTAATATGGCATCATATCGATACCCTGGGCGGCGCTCGTGCAAGGAGTGTAGCGCCCAACATAGATCATCAAGGCAATGCCGACTTCTTCATAACCGTTGGTAACAGCACTATCGATGTAGTCGTCGAGCCAGTTGAAACGATAGGTATTGGGGGCAGGATTGAGCTGGTTCCAACTCCAAAAATGAAAAGATCCGGTAGCCGCATATTGTGCAGCAGGGAGAAAACTCCACCGGCCATTTTCCAGGTAGAATCCGGTGGGTGCGTTCGGTGCGGTCGTATTTGCGTCGTGGGGAAGGAGCGATACGGGTGTTGCTTCCGGGTTCTCAGCCGTAACAACCGGGCCAAGCACTGCTGTAACAAGCAGCGCCAGAGCAATGAAGGCGAAGGCGATAAGTTTAGTCATAGAATAAGTTCCGCTATTTTGGAGGATTCAGGTTTCTGGAATAAGAAAACCGCAGTAGAGACTGCAGTGGGGAGAAAGGATTAAATCAGAACGGGAGCAGTCTGCAGCAGTCTCCCCTGGTGTTTCGGCCACCACTGCTTCAGAACTGCTCCCGCTGATTGAAAACACTCTAGCACAGCAAGATGAATTCCCGATGAACAGAGTGATGGTGCTTATGTGACAGTTTTGTAAGGTTCCGGCTCAACACTCTATTTTCTTGAACCCACTACCTTAGCCGGTACACCAACGGCAATGGCATAGGGTGGAATGCTCTCGGTGACAACTGCCCCGGCGCCAACTACCGCACCTTTACCAATTGTAACCCCATCCAACACGATCACGCCCACGCCCAGCCAGACATCATCCTCGATGAAGATATCGCCCTTACTGGTGATGGGCTGTTTGGCGATGACATCTTCGAGATCGGATATGCCATGTTGGTAGGGATAAAGCGCGCAACGTGGCGCTAACTGTACATGATCACCAATATGGATGTTGCCCAAGGCGGCGGTAAGGCTGCATCCTGACTGAATATGTGTATGCCGACCAATAGTGATATGCCCACCTCGGATCAGTTCCAGGATCGTCTGTCGTTGGATCGAAGATTCAGTTCCAATGCTGACAGCACCGCCATCGCCATGCGCGTATATCGTAACATCATCATCGATGAACACCCGCTCGCCCAAATTTATACCAGGGCAGTGAATATCCGCATAGGGCGAGATGAATGTTCTGCCACTCAGCAATACAATCAGCCGTCTGGCTTTGTAGGGCCCGGCCAGCAGGCAAGCGAGCCGTAAAAACAAGCCGCCCACAACAGGTATCCTTATCAAAGGTAGAGTCAGTTTTAACAGTCGTAGCTTCATATGTATGATGCTCCGGAATGGCAAATGTTAGACATAGCCATGTTGTCGATACCAGCCGACTTCCCTACGTATAGCCTCCGCCAAGTCGGATTGCGGCATGTCCAGTTCAGAAATTGCACGAGCTGGGTTGCAGGTCAGTCGCTCAGGTGCAGCGCCAGCGCCGGTTGTCTCTGTGGGTTCTGGTGTCAGCGTGGATCGCAAACGAGCGCGCAGGCGGGCTTGCAAACCAGCGGAAAATGAAGGTCGAGGTGGCCGGGGCTGAGGTAACCCGGTGGATGAACTCAAAAGTGTGAGAAATGCCGGCAGATCGAGGTTGCCCTGACGATGACCGAGGATGTAATGCCGGCCCGGTAGGCCTCGCTCCACCGCCAGCATCATACCTCGAGCAATGTCATCGACCGGGCACCAGTTAATACCACCGGCAGGATAGCGGGGCACGATACCGCGCAGGAAGTCCAACACCAGCCGACCGCTGGCGGTCGGCCGCCAATCACCCGCTCCCAACATAGCGGTAGGATGAACGACCACCAGCGCCGCACCCTCTGCGGCCACAGTATCGGCAATGCGTTCACCTGCCAGTTTGCTCCGCACATAGGCAGTCGTACGAGTGAGATTGAAGGGGATTTGTTCGGTGGCAAGGCTGCCATCCAATGGTTGTCCTATCGTGCCGATGGTACTGGTGTGCAATAACTTTGGAACGCCCGCCTCTATGGCCGCCGTCAGTACTCTGCGCGTGCCTTCGCCATTGACCATCTCCATCTCCGCAAGGCGCTGCGGATCATGTGTATAGGCGGCTGCGACATGGTACATTGTTTGGCATCCTTGCAGGGCATGGCGGTAGCTCTCCGGTTCGAGCAGATCGCCAACCACACGTTCTAACGGCAGATCGTGCAAGAGGATATCATTTGATGAAGGTCGGATCAGCCCGCGTACCACATGGCCGGCTTCGACGAGGTAACGCACGAGCGTTGCACCGAGGAAGCTATTGGCGCCGGTTACAAAAACTGGTGTGAGTGTCATGGAAGGATCGTCTTTAGGCACTGATTCAAGATCATCGACGATTTTTTGTCGATCTTGGTCTCTTATCTGGTAAGGTGAGGGGGTGACAAGGTGATCACTGACCCGTCCTGATTTTCTCAGCGCAGTCTGGGAACAATCGCCAGTCTTAAATGTCTATGACGTGAACACTAACTTGCTTGTTTAGAAAGGCTCTTGTGTGCCTGCCTACAGCCGAAGACGCTGCCGTAAATGTTGTATGAGGCCTGGGGGACGATTGGCTATAGACTGTCGCTCCTCGGCAACGGCAAGGAGTGGAACCAGCAACCGTTCTATCTCAGCGTCGGATTGGCCAGGCCCCAAAGGGAGGCGCGGGTAAGCAATATAGGGCCGGGGGTGGACAAAGGTTGGTTTCAACTCCCGCAGGTAGGCTGCGGTAGTCTCTACAGCGTCCATGGTCTGGCCTGGCAATCCCACCATGACAAAGGCGCGAGTGCGGATTCCACAGCGATCGGCCTCGGCCACGACGTTACGACAATAGGCGAGATAATGGGCAGCTTCAGCGGGTGAAGTGACACGCCCCAGCGCTGCCAGCATATCTGGATCGGCGGACTCGATACCGAGTTTGAGTACGGTACATCCGGCCTGCGCCATCTTTTTCAACAGGGTTTTGTCAAAATGTTCTGGTCGGGATTCGCATTCCCAGGGTGTGTGAAAGCGCGCCTCTATCAGCCCTTGAAGGATAGCCATGGTGCGAGTACGATCTTGTGCGAATACAGGATCGCGTACCATGATACGAGTGGGGAAAAAGCTGTCTGCCAGCCACAGCATCTCCTGTACCACATCTTGGACTGGACGAGGGCGATAGGCGCGCCCCTGAGCTACAACATACGCACAGAACTTGCAGCGATCATCACAGCCACGACCGCCGAACAGCGTGAGGAAACCGTAGCGCTGCCAGGGGACGGCATCCCAGTTGGGACGAGGTAAGGTAGCTGGGTCGCGCAACAGGTCGCCATGATTATGCTGATCTGGCAGGAGCGTCCGCGCTTTGACAATGCCAGGCGCCGGCAATGGCCTGCTGAGCAGTTCGGGCAAGGCTAATTCTGGGTCTCCGAGAAGAATATGAGAGGCGCCACCGATCAGGAGTTCATCGCAGCTATAGCGGGCGCCAGTACCGATGGCAACAATGGGCATGCGCGGAAAGGCTGCGCGCAATCCTGCCAGTTGCTCTCGATCGGCGTCGAGCGTACCCCAACTGCAGTAGACAGCTAACAGAGAGGGATCGGCAGCGCCAATGCGCTCGATAGTGGTTGGCAGATCGAGCTTTTCGCCCACAGCATCCAACACCTTCACCTGCAGGTTAGCTTGCTGGCAGGTTGCTGCCAGTACAGCCAGTGTATGAGGAGGATAGAGAAATGCTTCGGACAGCGCCCCAAAACTGGCTGTACCCTCGCGATTGGCGAGTATGTCAGTTGGAGAGGGTGGATTTAAGAGAAGTGTATCTGGCATGAGGGATGTCTTAAGATCCTTAGCGGAAAGGTGGGAACGAAGGAAAGGGTTTCAGGGCATGATCCGATAGATGACGACCGGTTCGCCGCCGTCGTCGACTTGCGTGACGAATTCCAATCCCGCGGGAGGTTGCAATGGATCATCGATAAGCTGTGAGAATTGCGGCCTGAGTGAATGCGCTTCGAAGCCATCGATAGCCCAGTAATCTGCGCCCTTGTTGCGAGCGTAGGTCAGCACCTCATCGATTGTGGCTGCGGGTGTCGGTATCCACTCGGCGCCTGCATGGAAGGGTATCGAAACATAACGTGCCATGACGATATCGTCTGGTGCGGTGATGGACACAAGGGCTGTTGAGGCGAGGTTGTGGACGGCACGGGTCGAGCCAGGGTTGGTGGCAGTAGCGATCTGTCGTGGTGTCCAGAAGAGCATAAACAAAGCGAGCAGGAAGAGGGGAATCCAGACCAGTGAACGGCCCCAGGTGCTGCGTGGTAGTTCGCCACGGGTGTCCACGGTGCTGGAATCGCCGTGGCGTAATTGAGACAAGGTTTGAGCCAGCCAGTCGCCCGATTCCATCACGCCATGGCCGAACCAAATAAAAAGGGTGGGAATCAAAGTGGCAATATAGCGTTCCTGCACAAAAAAGAGGATAAAACTAAGACCGGGCAAAAGTGTGGCCATGAGGAAAAACTCATCCCAGGCGCGGCCACGATGCCAAGACCATCTCAAAAGTGCCAGACCAATAAACAGAAGCGCGAAGGAAGGCAACAGGTGAGGAGAGTTTAGTTCGTTCAAAAGATCGAGCGTATTACCGTAGATCGTCTTCAGGTAGCCACCAGGATCGGCCAGGATATACTCCGAAGCAGAAGCGTCGGCGATATCTGTACTGAAGAATATTACTTCGAGGCCACCGCTATCCAATCCCCAAGTTTCGATATCGAACTGTTGAAAGCGGCCGCTGGCCAATCCTGAAGCTGTAGCGAAATGTGTCCCGACCTTCTGGCTCACCGTCCAGGCGCCCGTTTCTTGTCTTACCTGATAAAGGTAGGGAAATAACGCGGCCAAAAACAGTATCCCGAGCAATGCTGGGTAACCCAACCGCTTGATGGTAGCCCTAAACGTGTGCGGTGGCCGGACAAGCGCTCGCAGACCAAGCACCAAACCCATAGCGCCAAGATAAACAATGACTTCGGGGCGCACATAATAAGCGAGAGCAAAAAATACTCCGGCCAGACCGGCATCCAGCGCCCGAGGCTGTCGATAGGCACGGTGGGCGAAAAACACACCTGTAAACGCCATCGCTAAATAGGGCACCTCTGTCATTGTGCCCCAAAACAGAGGCATAATTGCCATGGCCGGTGCCAGAGCGACAATGACCCCGGCCGCAAAGGCGCTGCGGATGCCATAAACGCGGCGAGCAACACCATAGACCATACAGACCAGAAGCACGCTAAACAGGATATAACTCCAATCGCTCGCTCGCTGCATGTCCCTTGTCAGCAATGCTAGCACACCGGTAATGAAAGGGTATCCGGGCGTATGGTGATAATCCCAATGGCCGCTAAAGGCAAAACTGTACCCATCGCCACGGAACCAGTTTCTCCCCAGCCAA
The DNA here is from genome assembly GCA_003353825.1 of Chloroflexota bacterium. The sequence continues at coordinate 9,696 of PIVW01000011.1, read as the reverse complement.
AGATAAAAGGGTTCATCTCCCCAGACTGTTCGTTCGTAGCCTACGTAAACCAGACGAGTAATCCCTGTGAGTACGACCAGCACAAAGGGCGGCACATAGGATCTACGACTTCGAGGGTGGTTCATCTGATTCAGAATCGAAATGTTTTTCTAGTGTCTCAACGCGTTGGCGGAGAATGGCGATCTCTTGTGTCAGCACGCGGATGTGGTCACTAAAACGAGAGATATTGAGCGAAACCTGGAAAAGAATCAATAGTAATCCGACAATGCCCAGTCCCAGAAATAGTGCGGGAGGATAATCGACACCCAAAAAGAAAGCGATCTCATCAAGGGGATCGATGAGTAGGGGCGCGAGCACCAGTGACAGCGCTGCCACCAGCCATAATAAAGCATATTCCTCCTTAAGACGACGTCTACGTAGTAAATTGATGACCGTGGCCAGGACGATCAGACCTATGCCGATAAGTAGAATACGTGCACGTGGAGACATAATGACTGGGTAGGATTGTAAGGTCGATGGAAAGTCGAGTTCAACGGTGAAGTAAGTATAGCATAGCATAGCTACGATTAAGCACGAACGAAGCTGCTGCGCTTCTTTCGCGTACGGAGTAATTGAACAAAATGTCTAAATGATGTCTGGATCAGGCAATTGATGTTTCGGCCTTATATTTCGTTGACAGGGCATAGCGCTCCGTGTAATATATATTTTATTCTCGTTACGCAGCCACGATTATTCATATGGTTACCAGCGAAGCTGCGTCTCAAACCGAAAAGAAACGGTGTGCGAACGAACGCGGATTGAAAAAGATAAAATAAGCGTCTCTCCGCCTTAATCCGTGAGCAAAAACTTGACTCATTAATACTCTCTCCCAGCACAATATCCCTACGGAGTGCAATGATGACCCAATCTTCATCAGAAGACAAAACGGAAGGCGCATTCAATGATGTCCTGCGCATTCGCGATATCATCTTCGGCCAGAAAATGGCAGAGCACGACGATAGATTTGCCGCACAGGCGTCGCGGCTAGACAAGCTACAAGCTCAACTGCGCACACTGGACACTACGATTGAAGGGCGCCAGAAACAAGCAGAAGAGAATTACCAAAATGAGATCGATGCCCTGCGCACCATGCTAGAATCCGAGCTAGACGCCCTTGACTTCAAAACGAGCGGTCGCATTGATCTGAGTAATATGCTTGTCGACCTAGGGGAAAAACTCAAGCAAGATGGGACTTAAGGTCGGTATATCGCGAATTGATCCTGGTAACTCGTCAGGGATAGGGAAAAAACACCTGACATTAGGGTTACATAAACAGATTCAAGAGGAGAGAAGGAGTCACAACGATGAAATCAATCCAACGAAAAATCTGTCTATTAGGCGATTATGCAGTGGGCAAGACCAGCCTCATCCGACGATTTGTGCACAATAAATTCGACGCTGATTATTTGGCCACTGTTGGAGTTCATGTCAGTCGAATAGAACTCAAACTCGACGAATTGGATGAACCCACAGATGTCATTTTAGTACTCTGGGATCTGGCGGGCGGAGAGACGTTTAGTCAGATGGAGCAAGCCTATTATCGCGGGGGGGCTGGTACCCTACTAGTTGCAGATGTCACGCGCCCTGAAACTTATGCTGTATTAAACTCATATGCTACTACGTTCACCCAGATAAATCCAGGAGCATCTCTGAAATTCGTATTCAATAAATGTGATTTGGTAGCAGATTCTAGCAATCTCAAAAAAGAAGCTGAATCAGTTGCGGCACGTTGGCAAGCGCCTGTATTCTTCACCAGCGCCTATAATGGGCAGAATGTTGAGTCAGCATTTTGGGCCCTGGCGTATTCGCTAATCACGAAGTGAAACTGCTATGTCTCCAGACAATCAGGCCTACAATCATTTTTCTGAGTGCGTTGGCTATGCAGTACTGGACCAGCACCTAAGATTGAGTCAGCTATCGCCATCATTTCAGGTTCTGCTGGCGAGCGTACAACAAGGAGATCGGGCTGATGATGTTCTTCCCATACTGATAGGCATGGACGAAGAGATTTTTGACATCATGTTGGGCCGGACGCCAGCTTGGCACATAACTGGAGCGGCCTTGGAATTACCGGGACAAGAAACACGATTTTTTGATGTAACTTTGTTACAGCATCACCAAGAAGAGCAGGTGTTGCTCATTGTGCGTGATGTATCTCCGATCATGTTGAATGCACAAAAAGGAATACAGCGACGTAATGAAACGGATATGCAGCGCCATGAGCAGCCCAGGAGAGGGGAGACCAATGACTGTGGTGAGCCTATCGAACTATTGGATCTAGAAACTAATACGATTGTGGCCGTGTGTTCTCAATTGAATCTCATGTTTTTGCTCACGGATCAAGACTTTATGATCGAGGATGCGACCGCCGATTTTGTAGCTTACCTCCGCCATTCGCTCGTGCAGTGCTCTCTCATAGACGTCATCCCGGCGTTACTTGGTGTAGAAACTGAGCTTCATGCTATCGTGACAGGAGAATCATTACCGTGGCGTCTACTTGGGTTGCAGATCACTGAAACACCAACACAAATATGTGACGCATTAGTCATCACTCGCCCAGATAAACCAGGACTCATCGTGGCCGCTCGCCAGGTGGACGCTGAGACATCCAATGAGCAGATGCTTCGACAGCAACGCAACGAGTTGATACTGTTGCAAGACAAACTACTGGCGCAGGCTTCGGTGCTGAGAACCACAAATGACCGATTAGAAAGTCTGGATAGAGAGCGGCGGGCGCTCATGACGATGATCGTTTATGATATCAGGTCTTCATTAAGTGTGGTATCTGGTTACGCGGAATGGCTGAAATCAAATCTGAATGTGCGCTCGGATAGTCAGAAAGGTACAGCTATCGAAACCATTATGCAAAGTGTTCAACATATGAGTGCCCTGGTTAACGATGTAGGCGTCATGGAAAACATCGAACAACGACTTTCGAACATAAGTCGGACAACGGTTTCTCTGCAGCCACTCCTTGCTTCAGCGGTTTCAATGTGGCGAGATGTAGCTGGGATGTTGGGCGTAGAACTTCAACTTGTGTTAGGTGAGGTTAACTTCGAAGTTGAGGGAGATACTTTTCTATTGGATGAATGCCTCAAAGCATTATTCGATGCCTTGATTCGTAATGCATCTGATGGAGCCATTCTAAGGATAGCGTTATTCTCATGGTACAGATGGGCTGTCATTCGATTTGAGAACGAATCGGCTGCAGAGAATGCGCCGCTCCAAAACCCACGCCCAAAGTCTCAATCACACGAAAAAACCCGCATTGGCTTGCTGGATCTTGCAGTGGCGAGACTTATTGCGGAAGGGCATGGCGGGCATCTTTCTGTTCAAGATGATGTGGGCCAGCCGTTGAAGGTTTCACTATGGTTGTTGATCAAGGACTCGAAAGATTCTCGGCAACCGTTACCTTTAGCAACTGACCAGTTTATTGTAGAACATGAGAACGTTATTGCAAACGAAAAGCCGCCAACAACGCATCTGATCATTGCTGGTTCTGGTAGCATCCGCCTTAATACTGGTTCGCGTCGTGTGTGGGTCAATGACGAAACCGTGTATCTTACGGCAAATGAATACACACTGTTGCTCTTCCTGGCCAAGAAAATCGACATGGTCGTCACCCATGATGAACTCATCGATGCCACCTGGCCCACTGATGGAGAAGTTAGTATCGACAATCTACGAGTGTTGGTGTGGCGCTTGCGGCAGAAACTCGACCGACACACAGGGAAAGAATACCTCCGCACTGTTCGGGGTTTTGGCTATATGTTGATATCTTGACCTGAGTTATGCTAAACTAGTAACTTGTGTCAGGTTACCATCCACTAAACCATTTCTCTGCCAGGAGGTCATACGCTTGGCTAAAACAGCAAGAAAAAGCAAGAAAAAATCAGATAAGATCGAGGTTGAAGGTACCGTTATCGAAGCGCTGCCAAATACCATGTTCAGGGTACGGCTAGAAAATGACCATGAGGTCTTGGCCCATATTTCCGGGAAAATGCGTATGTACTACATTCGCATCCTTCTTGGCGACCGGGTCCTCGTAGAACTTTCGCCGTATGATCTCACACGTGGCCGAATCGTCTACCGATTCCGCAACTAAAACATCACCATCACTATCACCTAACGAAACTTGTTAAGTGAGACTAACGCCGATGTCCAGATTTTGGATTAGAGGCTGATCTCCTCAATGTAGCGCAATCATTCAATTTTTCGTAACGTCAATTGGCTGTTATAATTAATCTGCGACCATTCTTATGGGCGAATAGCTCAGATGGCTAGAGCGCTTCCCTTACGTTTTTGTGAGCCCGTATTCAGGAACTCAACTAGTACGGTGGACGCTGCTATATGCTGGAAAGCCCTAAAACCAGATTCGCCACAACGTGACCAGAGATGGTGAGCGTGAAGGCCCAAAAAGTGATCTGGATACTACAATGGGTAATCAGCAGGGAACCTTAAAGTCTAGACTTTCGGGACGCCTCAGAGACTACAAGCAGCGGGTCTGAGATGACCAAGATATAGTCCAGACCGCAACACGAATCGTGGCCGATCAAAGTCGGTGCGGTATGACAAGGAAGAGGCCAGGGGTTCGAGTCCCTTTTCGCCCACTCAACTCTGTAATAATGCTCGACAGGAATTGCCGTATGGCCTTGCAGCCGGCGGCTTTTTTTGTAGTTGCAGGGTATCATGAGACCAGACTTCATATGGAGCCCGTATCGGCATGAACAACCCCTACCGGCAGCTTCCCAGCACCGATCGGCTGATCTCGCATGCTGAGTTAGTCGAAGCTGTCCACTACTTCGGCCATACCAGCGTGCGCAATGCGGCACGTATACTGCTGGAAGATACGCGTGATACCATCAGCCGCGGAAAGCCGGTGCCCGATGAGAACATGCTGGTAGCCGCTCTTCTGCAACAATTGCACAACATATTGTCTCCATCACTCTATCCGGTCATCAATGGCAGCGGGGTGATCGTCCACACCAATTTGGGAAGGGCGCCACTCTCAGCAGCAGCACTCGAAGCCATGACTGCTGTGGCCAGCGGTTACAGCAATCTTGAGTACAACCTATCTTTAGGGAAAAGGGGGAGCCGATACACACATGCCGAACGCCTACTCTGCGAATTGACGGGCGCAGAAGCGGCCTTGGTCACCAACAATAACGCGGCCGCTTTCACTCTCTTGCTGCGTAGTGTGGCAGCCGGAAAAGCAGTCATTGTCTCCAGAGGCGAGTTGGTCGAGATCGGTGGTGGATTTCGCATTCCCGATATCTTGCGGCAGAGTGATGCAGAATTGGTCGAGGTAGGTACAACCAACCGTACCCGTGTTTCCGATTATGACTCGGCATTAAGTGAAGAGACCGCAGCTTTTCTGAAAATCCATCGTTCCAACTTCAAGATCATTGGTTTTACCGAATCAACACCGCTCAGCGCCTTGGTAGAACTGGCCGGTACACAAGCAGACTCGGTTGCCGTCCTCAATGACCTGGGCAGTGGCACCTTGCTGGACACACGGCCTTTTGGATTGGAATATGAACCCACGGTGCAGGATAGTGTCGAAGCGGGGGCAGACGCAACCACATTCAGTGGTGACAAACTCCTGGGAGGGCCACAGGCGGGGGTCATCGTTGGCAACAAGGCGCTCATCGACGATCTCAAACGCCAGCCACTTACCCGAGCCTTGCGCGTAGACAAAACCACCTTGGCGGCCCTGCAGGCAACGTTATTGGCCTATCTGCGAGGCACGGCTACGCAGGAAATACCGGTCTGGCAGATGATAAGCGCTCCGCTCGATGCCTTGACGCGCCGAGCGCAACAGTGGGCCGATCACCTCACTCAAGCCGGTGTAGCGGTCGAGGTGCGTCCCGGATCCAGCGCTGTGGGGGGCGGCTCACTCCCAGGCCAAACCCTGCCCACCACGTTATTGGCGGTCCTCTCTGACCAGGGGGATCAGTTATCGAAACATCTGCGCATGCTCGAAACGCCGATCGTAGCCCGCATAGAAGAAGATACCCTTGTTTTCGATCCTCGTACTGTATTGCCCGATCAGGACATGGCGCTTCTAAGAGCTATCGAGATGGTTTGGGAACAGATCTGATGGTACTTCAAAAACTATGAAATTTACGCTCAATGGCCGGATCATTCGCGCCGGCACTGTCGAAGGGGATGCCCTGGTCAGCCCTGTGCCCATTGGCTTTCTTGGAGGAATCGAACCGGAAACCGGTATCATCCTTGAGCCCGAGCATCCCTTACAAGGCCAATCCATCGCCAACAAAATCCTTGTTTTTCCACATGGCAAGGGCTCTACCGTCGGCTCTTATACGATATTGCGCCTCTCGCGCGCCTGCGCCGCACCTTTGGGTATGATCAACGCCAGTTCCGAGGCGATTACAGCTGTGGGTGCGATCATCGCCGATATCCCCATGGTTGATGAGATCGACATCACCCGTATCCAAAGTGGCGACCATGTTAGCATCGACGGTGGGCAGGTGGCTGTGTATCGAGAAACCTAGAACCACATGCCTGCGTAAAGGAGATGATCAGCCTTATTTAGGCAACGCATCACTTTACTTTGACCCCCAGCAACCACACACACATTTATGACAGTTATCGACTGGAACGAAGTTCTCCAATACATGCTCTTGTTCGCCGCCATCGCTTTTATGACGGTGATCTTCATGGGAGCGGTTGCATGGTGGAGTGTACGGCGACTACGGCTGCCTGAAGGTGCAAGCTTTATCGAAGCGATGCGCGTCACTCCGTTACCTGTGGTTATTTTGCTGGATCTACTGGATTTCTTCTTTGACATCTTCGCTGCGCCCGTGACCTGGGTACTGTTGGGGTATTTGGGCTTAAAACCGCTACGAACGGTGACCGTCGCCGAAGCTGTTATCCCGGGCACGCAACTGATCCCCACGATGACGCTCTCTTGGTTTGCAGTGCGTTTTTTGAGCCAAAGAAGAGGCGGATCTCCTTTTGTCGGACGCACGCGCACGGGCAACCTACGCTCTCATACTCTGCGGGCCCTACCCTCCGGAAATCGCTCACTCCATCGGCGATAACCAGCGCGTCTTGGTGTCCCCTTCTGCGGCCCAGCCACTGAGACCATCCTCTCGTAACACCTTCCACCAGCGCAATCCATCCAAGATAACGGGGCCATCGACAATAGACAAGCGCGTCGCCGCTTGCAGGCGGCGGGCGACAAATCCCTTTTTGCCTGGCTCAAAGCGTACGGTCAGAACTTTGCCGGGTGACACCGATACGGTAACGGTATCACCCATACGAACGGGGCGGTTTACAGGGCGGGGTTTGCCGATATCGCCGCTTAGCCACAAGTCGGTACCATCTCCACCGGCCACCCACCCCTTTTTCCCGTTCTGATCATCCACCTGCCACCAAGTCAAGTCATCGGCATAGACGGGACCATCGGCGACCTCGACCAGGGCGCCGGGGGCAAAGAATCCAGCGCGTCCGGCTGTCCGTGAAGGTTCTTGGCGGATATTGATGCCCGATCGGGCATCAATACGAGCGGCCCGGCCAACGGCAAGGTTTCCCGCCGGCGTAGGTGTTGGCGTCGTCTCTGGTGTTGCCGGAACAAGCACACCGGGATCGAGTGATGTCCCGGCGGTTGGGGTAACGTCGGCAGCTTGAGAGCTAACACGAGGCGTTGGTGTAAACGTGGCTGGCAATGGCGTCGCCGTTAGCGACGTCGCCGTTGGCGCCGATGTGGGTAAGGCGCCGGGACGAGGCGCGAAGCTACCGCAAGCCAGGGTCAGAAGCAAAAATCCGGCTAACATCATAATAGCGATCAACCGGTGATGTCTCGGTGTTATCTGATTTCGGATTAACATCTGTTTACGTGCAGACACGCAGGCATTGTAGTCAGGAGGTGGGCAGAGGTCAAAGATGACAGGGCATTCAGGCTATCGATTTCCTGAGCCATTGCCCTCATGATACAATCGTTCCACCGTAATTCGCAGTGATCTCCCCAATCTCGATTTCTTATCTTTATGTCTCATCTGACCCTTACCGTAGAAGAAAAATCTCTTTTAGATGGTGTTGAAGGCCCTGGCGTGCAACGTGCCATGGAGATCGTCGTCGCCTTAGGCAGGATCTATGGCGCCGCCGATCTTGTTCCAGTCAAACATGTGCAGATCTCGGGCGTCAGCTACAAGAACCTGGGCGACGCCGGCGTCGAATTCTTGAGCGAATGGGCTGGGGATGGCGCCAAGGTACGCGTGCCGACGACACTTAATCCGGCAGGAATGGAATTGGAGCGTTGGCAAGCTATGGGATTTAGTCCTGACTTTGCCAAGCCTCAACTCTCAGCCATCGCTGCCTTTGTGCGTATGGGCGTTCGTCCCACCATGTCTTGCACGCCCTACCTTTTTCCAGACATCGCCCCACAAAGGGGCGATCCTCTGGCCTGGGCAGAATCCAGTGCTGTGGTATGGGCCAATTCAGTGGTAGGGGCCTCTACCAACCGGGAGGGCGGACCCAGTGCTCTGGCAGCGGCAATTGTAGGACGCACGGCCCGCTATGGCTATCATCTCGAAGAAAATCGCCGGGCGACACACGTGGTCGAGGTCAGATGTGCGCTCGAGAGCACTGCTGATTTTGGGGCGTTGAGCTATATCGTGGGCAGAGCTGTGGGAAACGGCGTGCCTTATTTTCCCGACCTGTGTACCTGGCTTCCGCCAAAACCCGAGGATATCACCCTCAAGGGATTTGATAGGGTTATTTCACGTTTGAAAAAAAAGATGAAGTTTAATAAAATTCATCATACTTTTTTAAGAATCATGCATAATATAGGAGGGCATATTGCCCAGCACAAGGCCAATGCTCATAAAGACTCCATAGCCCTACTCCGGTGGGTGTTCCAGCTTTATGAGCAATTGGTTCAAAATCCGGATATGCCGCCAGCAGAGAGAAAACAGATGGTTGAAAGCAGTATCCAGGCATATTAAAGAAGAACACGAACTCAATTTGATCAGACTTCAGGATTTTAATATTCTTCCATGCATAGGCTGTTATACATGCCTTTTCAAGGAAGGGAAGTGTATACTTGATGATGATTTCAACATGCTGTTAAAAACGATTGCCGAATCGGACGCTGTTATAGTTGCGGCACCTGCATATTTCTTAAGTGTAAACTCAATATTGAAACGTTTTCTTGATCGGGGATTGGCATTTTATTCATATACAGAACTATTATGGGGCAAACCGGCTATTGGAGTGGGAGTTGCGGGCATCAAAGGTAAAGAAGGGGCCACCTTGCTTGGAATTGAAAATTTCATTCGACTCATGCTTTTTGAAAATAAACAGAGTTGTATGGTCTATGGCGCCTTGCCTGGAGACGCGCGAGAGTTTTGTCGGGTTTGCGCTCGGCCTTGCGAAGGCGGACAACCCAAGCCGCTCGGCGGGCTATCGCTCTAACATCGAGAATCACTCTGCGCGTCGCCACATCCAGCAGGAACAACACGAGCCAGACAAACATCAGGGGCCTTAGCAGCGGCATGTGTGTTTGCGGGAACTTGAGCCCATCGTAGTGGAACAGGCCGGCGTGGTTCGGGTCGGAAAAGCCCAGCATTCGGCCGCCGCTGATTTTGCTGACCTCGGCGAGCAGCGGCGCGTTATCGGTTAGGTCGCGAAACT